>JAFAVH010000399.1 GCA_019242655.1 Methylobacteriaceae bacterium | reverse complement strand
CCAGCCTTTGTCAATTGCGCGACGGCGTGCCCCGCGGTGAGAGCGGAGGAAGCGTGATTTCCGCGGCTAACTAGCCGCCGACGTCACCGCCCATGATCGGACCGAACAGCTCCCAGCGCTCACCTTTGAATCTCATGAGCTGCAGCTGCTTGATCGGCGCGTAATCGGTCGGGCCGGTGTTGATCTTGATGCCAGGCAGGACCCCGTCGATCTCCAGATCGCGGATGTTGGCGGCCTGCTTCATGACGTTCTCACGCGTGAGATCGTCCCCGCACTGCTTTAGGACCGCGACGAGCGTACGCACGACATTGTAACCAACCATGACGGAAGCATCCGTGCGATTGCCGTCGGGATAATACTTAGCCAAGAACGCATCGAATCCCTTCATGCCGGGATCGTCCTTCCATTGCGGGTCGGTCGCGTCCTTGTTGTAAGCCGCCGAGATGATGTCCTGCGCATTCTCGAAACCGGCAGGCTTGATGACGCTGCCGATCGATGCACCGACATTGTTTTCGATGAACAGCGGCTTCCAGCCGAGCTCGGCGACCTTCTTGATCGATTGCGCCGCGAATTTCGGCGTCGTGATGCTGATGAAGACATCGGCGCCTTTGGCCTTGAGCGCTACGATCTGCGAGTCTACGGTTGGGACGCTCGTCTCGTAGGCTTCCTCGCCGATAATCATCGAAGCCGCCTTCGCGCCGAGACCGTCTTTCAGCCCTTTGAGATAGTCCTTCCCGTAATCGTCGTTCTGATAGAGAACGCCGATTTTGCCGTTCGGCTTCTCTTGCAACAGGTACTTCGCGTAGATGCGCGCCTCGCTCTGGTAGTTCGGCTGCCAGCCCATCGTCCACGGGAAGTTCTTGGGATCGTTCCACTTCGTCGCGCCCGTGGCGACAAAGAGCTGCGGCACCTTCTTTTCATTCATGTATTTCTGGATCGCCGAGTTTGACGGCGTTCCGAGCGAATTGAAGATGAACAGGACTTCGTCGCTCTCGACGAGCTTGCGCGCCTGCTCGACCGCTTTCGGCGGGCTGTAGGCATCATCATACGAGATGAAGTTGATCTTGCGTCCGTTGATGCCGCCTTCTTCATTCACTTTGTTGAAGTAGGCGGCTTCGGTCCTGCCGATGACGCCGTATGCGGAAGCCGGCCCGCTATACGGCATGATGTTACCGATCTTAATCTCCGTATCGGTGACGCCCGGCCCATATTTCTTCGCAGCGAGCGCATCAAGGTTGGTTGCGGCAAGCGCGGCCACGGCGGCGAACGTGATCGCCGCCAATTGAGATTGGCTGTTCGTCATGCGTTTTCTCCCCGGTCTGTACGCCTCCTTGTGCGGTGAGCCCGCCTCTTTCTCGCTAGTGCACGATCATTCCCGGCACGAGATAAGCTTGCGCCATAACAAGGAGGCCGACAAGGCAAGCGAGCACGATCGAGTGCCAGAAGACGAAGCGCAAAATCGTGCCTTCATGCCCGAACCAGTTGGTGGCGGTCGAAGCAACGACGATTGACTGCGCATCGATCATTTTGCCCATGACGCCGCCCGAAGAGTTGGCGGCGCCCATAAGGATCGGCGACAGTCCGAGTTGCTCCGACGTGATCCTCTGCAAATTGCCGAACAGGATGTTCGAGGCGGTGTCGGAGCCGGTGAGCGCGACGCCGAGCCAGCCGAGCAGGGTGCCGAAGAAGGGGTAGAGCACGCCGGTCAAGGCGAAGGCGAGACCAAGCGTCGCGTCGATGCCGGAAAGACGCGTCAATGTGCCGATCGCCAGCATGGCGCATATGGTGATCAGCGAGAACGCGCAGATGCGGATCGTGCGGCCATATTCCCGGATGAGGCCGCCGGGGCCAAAGCCCATGACAACGCCGGCGATGATCGCCGCGATCAGCATTCCCGTGCCGGTATAGGAGAGCCACGTGAACGAGAAGACCGCGCCTTCCGGCGTCGGCTTCGACACGACTGGCGCGACTTTCATGATCATCTTGTCGAGATCTGGAACCGGATAGTTCCACGTCGTGTACGGATTGACCGCAAGCTTGAAAGCATTCGTGCCCCAGATGAGCAGGATGATGCAGACGATGATCCACGGCGTCAGGCCGAACCAAATTTCCCGAGTGGTCGGCCGCGGACGCGGCGGTGGAGCCGGCGGCATCCCCGCCGCCGATTCATCGCGCGTGCGCAGCGCCGCGGACGTCCAAATCTCAGCCGGCTGCCAGACTTTGAAAAATCCGATGAGGCAGGCCATCGAGATGAGCGATGCGCCGATGTCGACGATCCATGGATTGACGAAATTCGAGATGAGGAATTGCGGTACGGCGAACGAGATGCCGCAAATGACCACGGCCGGCCAAACCTGTATCATGCCGCGCCAGCCGGCGAAGGCCCACACGACCCAGGCAGGCACGATCAGCGAGAAGAACGGCAATTGCCGCCCAACCATGGCGCCGAGCAGGAACGGGTCGATGCCGGTGACGCTCGCCAAGCCGGCGATCGGCGTGCCGAGCGCCCCGTAAGCAACGGGCGCGGTGTTGGCGATCAGCGACAGGCCTGACGCCGCGAGCGGCGAGAAGCCGAGGCCGATCAGCATCGCTCCAGTGACCGCGACGGGCGTACCAAAGCCGGATGCGCCCTCAAAGAAGGCGCCGAAGGAAAAGGCGATGAGCAGCAATTGCAGCCGTCGATCCTCGGTCACGCCGCCGATCGTCGCCTGCAATATCGGGAATGCGCCCGTCTCGACCGTCAGGCGGTAGAGAAAGATGACGTTGAGAACGATCCAGCCGATCGGGAAGAAGCCGGTGACCGCGCCGAGCACCGTCGCGCGCAGCGACATGCCGGCCGGCATCGTGAAGATAAAGATCGCGACAAGATTGGCGACGATCAGCGCGATGACCGCGGCAAGGTGCGCTTTGACTTTGTTGGAGGCGATAAGAACGAGCAGCGTGACAACAGGCAGCGCCGCAGCGATTGTCGACAATGCCGTATTGTTGAATGGATTATAGACCTGATTCCACATCTCTCGCCCCTCCCGATCGCCGGCTGTCGGCCGCCGGCTAATCGCGCGTTTTCGCCCGCAGGTTTGTGCAACTTCGTGTGTTTGGCAAACCTTATCTTCGCTGCGGCGCACACGTTATCGCTGCAGTCCACAAATATCGACGCGTTTGTCGCGCGTGTATTCCGGTGGAGCTAGCTCTTATTAGGCGACGGACAACTCGAACCAGTCGGCGAATGCGTCGAGCGCCTCATCCATGATCTCGCGATCCGTTTTTCCCGAGCGCGCCGGTACATGAAAGGAGTGATCGGCACCCGCAAGGATTTTCAGGGTCGCCCGGTCGCCAAGCCGCTGCATGAGCGCGCCGAGCTCGTGCAGATCGGCCATTGCATCGCGGCCGCCCTGCAGAAACAACATCGGTATGTGCACGTCGGAAAGATGTATTCCGCGTGCGCTGGATATCTGCTTTGGCGGGTGCAGGGGAAAGGCGAAGAACGCCAATCCGCACACGCCTGGCAACGGCGACGCGGCCTGCGCTTGCGATGTCATTCGTCCGCCGAAGGACCGGCCGCCGGCAATAAGGGGTGTATCGGGCATTTGACGTATAGCTTCCGCAACAGCGGCGCGAACTGTCGCGTGCGCAATACGCGGCGGATCGGGCCGCCCGCCGCCCGTTTCCATATAGGGGAACTGATAGCGCAATGTCGCAAAGCCGCGCTGCGCGAGACCTGCAGCGATTGCCTCCATCGACGCATGCAGCATGCCGGCGCCCGCGCCATGCGCCAAAACTACGCAAGCTCGTGATTGGGCGGGCGCGCGCAGCAGGCCCGACACAGTGCGCGACTCGCCGACATCGAACGTGACGCGGAGATCGGCACTGTCGCGCTCGTTATGAGGCACAGGCTTCGACGCCGCACCAGTCCGCGATGAACAACGCCATTGCCGTCGTGATGCGCTTGACCGACGCGAGGCTGACGCGTTCGTCGAAACCGTGGATGTTCTGCGAGACGGGTCCGTAGCAGAGCGCCGGAATCTTGTCGTAGAGGGCATAGACGCGCGCATCGAGATAGCCGGCCGTCATGAAGCTTCGGAGCTCCTTGCCGGTTGCCGCGCGATGCGCCCCGCCAAGAACGGCCTCCGCCTCCGAGCCCGGTTCGAGCACGTAGCCTTCGGAATAGAAACCGTTGAACGTTACGCGTGGCGGATTGTTCGAGAGAAAACGGTCGCCGCGCGCGAACGCAGTGACGCGATCGCTGATCGCGCGCGCAGCTTCCTCCGCGGAAATACCGGGATAGATCGCGATGCGGCAATCGAGCCGGCACCAGCCCGGCACCGACGACGCCCAGTCCCCACCGGCAATCTTGCCAATGTTGAGATTGATCGGATGCTCTTCAGTCTCGAAATGCGCGCGGCCGGCTTTGTCGGCGTTCCACTCAGCCTCGAGTTTCCGCAATTCGCCGACGACGCGATAGGCGGCATCGATCGCGTTTGCGCCGGCGCCCATCTCGCGAACATGCACCGGCATGCCGCGCACCTCAACTTGGAACCAGATGACGCCGGTATTGGCGCGCACCAGCATCTCTTCTTCCGGCTCGGGGATGAGAACAGCGTCGGCCTTGTAGCCGCGCAGATGCGTCATCAATGCGCCATTGCCGGTCGATTCTTCTTCGACGACCGATTGCACATACACGGTAGCGGCGGGCTGCAGGCCGATGCGTCTGAGCGCATCCAGCGCGAAGAGATTGGCGGCGTGGCCGGCCTTCATGTCGGCGCCACCGCGGCCGTAGAGCCAGTCGCCGTCGATCACCGGCTCAAATGGCGGATGCGTCCACATGTCGTGCGGACCTTCCGGCACCACGTCGACATGCGCTTGCAAGATCAGCGAACGGCCTGTCTCGTCACGCGGGCGATGGATGCCGACGACGATCGGCGCTTGCGAATGCTCCTCCGAAAACGCCGCCCCGCCGGGATGCCGGGAGATCGCGTCTTCGTCCATGGCGAAGCGTTCCATCGCGTAGCCGCGGTCGCGCAATGCGCGAAAGACGAAATCCTGGATCGCGTGCTCCTCACCGCGCAGCGAGCGGAAGCGCACAAGCTCCTGCGTGTAGGCAATCTGCTCGGCGAAGCCTTGCTCGACCGATTTGACGATGCGCTCGCGTAAGTTTGCGTCGAGGGCCATGCCTGTCTCAGGCCCAGGCGGAGGGATTGGCATGCATAAGGTCGAGCGTGCTTGTATCCGCTTCTCCAGCAAAATATTTTGTCAACGCCGCTTCAAACATTCGATCGTCCGGAGAGACTGCGCGAAACAACGTCATCGACGATCTGAACTTCATATCGTCGGGGCTGCCAAAAATCTGATGTATGGATGCGCCTGACAACGCGTTCACGATATCGGTGCATTCCTTCAGCCGGTGCCCAAGCACGGGATGTGCGAGATAAGCCAGCGCTTCCTTGCGTGACTTGATCGCGTATTTCTGCGACGTCGCGGAATGTCCGAGGCCCTCGATCTGCGGGAAAATATACCACATCCAATGGCTGGTCTTTTTGCTGCGCCGAAGTTCGTCGCGAGCTGATTCAAAATCGGCGTCCTGCGCACGAACGAAACGCTGCAGATCATAGGGCTCATTCATGAGCGCTCAGCGTCCAGCAGCATAGCCCTGCATGCCGCGCGGATTGGCGGCAGCGCGCCGGTTCGGCCCATCTTGCCGTGCCGCGGTGAGACGGCCTTCGCTCCAGTCTTCGCCGATCTCGACGACATGGCCGCGCCGCTTCAATTCGGCGATCGTCTTGCCCGGCACACGGCTCTCGAGGACGAGCACACCCGGCCGCGACTGACGCGGCCAGAACGAGGATGGGAAATGCTCGCTGTGCCAAGCCGGCGCATCGATCGCCTCCTGCAGGTTCATGCCGCAATGGACGTGGCGCAGGAACATCTGCGGGATCCATTGATCCTGCTGGTCACCACCAGGCGAGCCCCAGGCGAGGTAAGGCTCGCCGTCACGCAGCGCGATTGTCGGCGAAAGCGTCGAGCGCGGCCGCTTGCCCGGTACGAGCGCGGCCGGGTGATCGTGATCGAGCCAGAACATCTGTGCCCGCGTGCCCAGGCAGAAGCCGAGTTCGGGGATGACCGGCGAGGATTGCAGCCAGCCGCCGGACGGCGTCGCCGAGATCATGTTGCCGTCGCGGTCGATGATGTCGAAATGCACGGTGTCCCCAGCGACCGCCGGCTCCGGCAGCTGCCGCTCAATCCGTCCGACCGTTGGCTCGCCCGCGCCGCTCGCGCTCACCGCCGTGCGTGTGCCGGTGGCCGCACGCGCCTGAACCGCGCCGCCGAAGCCCGGAATGTTGCCCGGCCGCAGTTCCAATGACGCCCGGTCGGAGATCAGCGCCCGGCGCGCCTTGTTGTATTCGGCCGCCAGCAGCGTCTCGACCGGGACCTCGACGAATTTCGGATCGCCATAGAAAGCCTCGCGATCGGCGAAGGCGAGTTTCGACGCCTCGACAATGAGATGGATGAAGTCGGGGGAGGTGGGGCTCTGCCCGTCGAGACCGAAGCCGGCAAGGATCGCCAACTGCTGCAGGGTTACAAGCCCTTGTGCCCAAGGCCCGCATTTCTGCACGCGGCAGCGGCCATAATCGTAGTGGATCGGCGCCTCGATGCTTGCCTGCCATGCGGCCATATCGGCTCCGGTGAGCACCCCGCGATGCGGGCGCCCGGTGACGTCCATGACCTCTTGCGTCCGGCAGAAGCGGTCGATCGCCTCGGCGACGAAACCCTGGGACCAGGCGCGCCGCGCCGCCTCGATCTGCGCGACACGATCGCTTCCCGCCGCCTCCCCTTCGCTGAGCAGGCGGTAGAATGTATCGGCGAGCGTTGGATTGGCGAAAATCGAGCCCGGCTCCGGGATGGTGCCGCCCGGCATGTAAACCGCGGCCGAGGTCGGCCAATGCTCGCGGAACATGGCTTCTACGGTGGCAATCGTCGCCGAGATGCGCTCGACGACGGGATAGCCGTTTCGGGCATAGGCGATCGCGGGCGTAAGCACGTCGCGCAGGCGCAACGTGCCATAGTCGCGCAAGAGCACCATGAGGGCGTCGACGGTGCCCGGGATGCACGCCGCCAAGAGCCCTGTGCCGGGGATCAGATCGAGGCCGAGCGAGCGGCAATAATCGATTGTGAGCCCCGCCGGCGCCGGGCCTTGACCGCAAATGACCTGTGTTTCACCGATGCGCCGGTCGTGGACGAGGATCGGGGCGTCGCCGCCCGGCCCGTTCAGATGCGGCTCGACCACCTGCAGCGTGAAGGCAGTGGCGACGCCCGCATCGAATGCATTGCCGCCACGCTCCAATGTCGCCATCCCGACTGCCGTCGCGATCCAGTGCGTCGAGGCGACGACGCCGAATGTCCCCTGGATTTCCGGGCGGGTGGTGAACGGCGCGGAATTGATGAAGCTCATTCAGGTGTCTCCCGCCTCCGGCCCTCACGGACGCGCGTAGGGCAAACTAGGGGAGCGTGTCGGGTCGCGCCAGTCGCGCGGCTTGCCATGCCGCGACGCCTCTTGCTAAGTCCGCGCGCCCGCCGCCGCTCGGCCGCATCAGGGAACAGACAATTGGCAAAGCGTGCGCTCCTGACCGGCATCACCGGACAAGATGGAGCCTATCTCTCGCAATTCCTGCTCTCGAAAGGCTACGAAGTGACGGGGATCGTCCGGCGATCCTCGCACAAGGGGCTCGAGGAGCATCGCCTGCAATGGCTGAAGATCGATAGCCAAGTAAGGCTCGTCTACGGCGACCTTGCTGACCTTTCGAGCCTGCTACGCATCGTGCAGGAGATCAAACCGGACGAAATCTATAACCTCGCGGCGCAAAGCTTTGTCGCTTCGTCCTGGGACCAGGCGATTCTGACGGCCGAGATCACAGGCGTCGGCGTCGTCAATATGCTGGAGGCGATGCGCCTCGGCGCACCGAAGGCGCGGTTCTACCAGGCCTCGTCATCGGAAATGTATGGCAAGATTCGCGAACCGATGCAGAGCGAGCTCACGCCGTTTCATCCGCGCTCGCCTTATGCCGTCGCCAAGCTCTACGGTCACTGGATCACGGTGAATTACCGCGAGAGTTTTGGACTGCACGCCTCATCCGGGATTCTTTTTAATCACGAAAGTCCGTTGCGGGGCATCGAGTTCGTCACCCGCAAAGTCACCGACGGTGTCGCGCGGATAAAACTCGGCCTCGCCAAGGAGCTGCGGCTCGGCAATATCGACGCCAAGCGCGATTGGGGGCATGCCCGTGACTATGTCCGGGCGATGTGGCTGATGCTGCAGCAGGAAAATGCAGACGACTATGTCGTCGCCACGGGACGAACGACGACGATCCGCGACATGTGCAAGATCGCCTTCGATCATGCGGGGCTCGACATGGACAAATACATCGTTATCGATCCCGCCTTTTTCCGGCCGGCCGAGGTCGACGTGCTGCTCGGCAATCCGGCGAAAGCAAAGCAGAAACTCGGCTGGTCGCCCGAGACCTCGCTGGAAGAGATGATCGTCGAGATGGTGGACGCGGATCTGGTACGGCTGAAGAAGCTCGCCTGATCCGCTAGGTCCTGAAGAAGTCGAGGGACATGGCGCGCTTCGAAACAGTGCTGCTGACCGGCGGCACCGGCTTTGTCGGCCGCTATCTCTCGCGCGCTCTCGCGACGCGGCTACCCGACGCGAAGGTTATCCTGCTGTGCCGTCCGGGCGAGAAGCCCGAACGTGCCGGGGTGGAATATCTGACCGCAGATCTGACCGATGAAGCGTCGGTCAAAACCGCCGTCGTGCGCGCGCGTCCCGATCTCGTGCTGCATCTGGCGGCGCAAGCGTCGGTCGATCAGGCGATCGGTGGTGCCGAGCAGACATGGCGGGTGAATTTCTGCGGGACGATGTGGCTTGCCTCCGCAATTGCCCGCGTGTCTCCGCAGGCAACATTCCTATTCGTCTCCAGCGCGGAAGTTTATGGCGCCAACTTCCGCAACGCGCCCGTTGCCGAAGACACGCCGCTCCTGCCGGTCAATCCCTACGCGAGAGCGAAGGCCGCTGCCGAAACCATGCTTGCCGACGTGCTGCCGCAGAGTGCGCGCCTCATCGTGGCGCGCTCGTTCAATCATACAGGTGCGGGACAGGATGAACGCTTCGCGTTGCCGGCCTTTGCAGCGCAGATCGCACGCATCGAACGCGGCGAAAAGGAACCGCGTCTATCGGTTGGAAACCTTTCGGCGAAGCGCGACTTCCTCGATGTCGAGGATGTCACCGATGCCTATCTCCGGCTTATCGAAACCCCCGGACTTTCGGAGCGCTCGACCTTCAACGTGGCGTCCGGGCAGGCGCACGCGATCAGCGACATGTTGCAACGGCTGCAGGGGCTTGCCCGCACCCCTTTCGAGATAGGCATCGATCCCGATCGCCTGCGAGCCTCGGACATACCCTGCTCCGTTGGCGACGCCTCGAAGCTTCGGGGCGCAACGGGTTGGGCGCCCCGCCGCTCGGTTGACGATATGCTGTCGCGCCTGCTCGATCATTGGCGTGAACGTGTCGCTGCTGCAGCGCCCGCGGCGTGATGCAGACCGGCATCGACGAGGCGCGCGACCGCGCTTCGAAAGCAGAGCGTATCCGTCTCCTCGAAGCGCAAGCAGAATCGCTGCGCCGCGAAATCCACTTTCTGCATCGGTGGCGCGAGCAGCGGACATACACCGCGAGCTGGCATGTCTTTCGCGCGCTCTTTGCGATCGAATTTTGGTTGAACAAGAAAATCCGTGCGTGGACCGGTGCGTCGGGCGGACCTGCGCCGCTCGTTGAAAGGCGAGACGCGGCAGCAGCCCTGCCCGATCCGTCGCAGGTCGCCGAGGCGCAAAGCGCGGCGACGCCGATTGCGATTTCGGAGGCGCAACCGGCGCGGCTGCTGATCGACGTGACAGCGACCGTGAAGATGGACCCGCATACCGGCATACAGCGCGTCGTCAAAAGCCTGGTCACCGAACTTTATAAGTCGCAAGCGCAACATCCTTCGTTGCGGCCACTGGCGGTGCGGCTCGATGGCGGAAGGCTCGTTTCTTGCGAGAATTTCGTTGCCTCGCTCCTCGGCGGGCCGGGGGCTGCGGCGGACGCGCCGGTGCAGATCGAAGCGGGCGACCGGCTTTTTATGCTTGCCGACAGCTGGCGCGAATTCGATTCATTCCCGCCGATCTTTAGCGAGGTGCGGTCGAAAGGCGGCGCGGTTTTCACCTGCGTGTACGATCTCATTCCTGTGCTTTTGCCGGCGGTGACGTGGGGGGATACGCCGGAGGTGCACGAGCGATGGCTGCGAACATCGGCGGCACTTTGCGACGGAATGATCGCGATCTCGCGCACGGTTGCCGACGAGATCGCCGCGTTCATTCAGGACCGCGGCATCCCGCATCATGCGAGATTGAAGGTCGGCTGGTTTCACTGCGGCTCCGATTTGCCGCCGCGCCGCACGGCCGTTGTGCGGGACGCCGTGAAGACGGCTTTCGGGCCGGCGCAGCGCACGTTTCTTGCCGTTGGCACAATCGAGCCGCGCAAGGGATACGACGTGATCCTTGCCGCGTTCGACCGGCTTTGGTCCTCCGGTTTCGATGCGCGGCTCGTCATCTTCGGCCGCCGCGGCTGGTATGTCGAAGGCATCGTTGCGGCAATCATGACGCATCCTGAATTCGGCCGGCGATTATTCTGGTTCGAGAATGGCAGCGACGCCGAACTCGACTATGCCTATGGCCATACCGACGCGGTTGTCTGCGCATCCTACGCGGAAGGGTTCGGTCTGCCGATCGCGGAGGCGGCGCGCCGCGAACGGCCGGCGATTGCGAGCGATATCCCCGTCTTTCGCGAAGTCGGCGGCGACGGCGTCGCATATTTCCGCGTCGACGATGCCGACGCGTTGGCGCAGACGATCAGGCGCTGGTCGGCGGGAGAAATCCGTACCGACCCGACAAAGGTCAGTCGCGCGTCGTGGGCCGATGCGGCAACGCGCATCGTCGAGATCATTACAAAAGACGATTGGTATCGCGTGCTCGACTGAACGAGCTCACGCAGCGTCCTGGTCGCCGAGATAGGCTTCGCGTACGGCTTGATTTCGCCGCACGTCCGCCGGCGGGCCGTGTGCGAGGACGCGGCCCTGCACCAGTACGGTGAGCGTGTCGGCCGCAGCGAAGACCGCATCCATGTCATGCTCGATCAAGACGATCGTGTGATCGCGGGCAAGGTCGCGTAACAGGGCAACGACCCGCTGCGTTTCCTCCGGTCCCATTCCGGCGAGCGGTTCGTCGAGCAGCAGAAGCTCGGCGCCGCCTGCAATCAGCATGGCAATTTCGAGCTGTCGCTGCTCGCCGCTGGAGAGCTGTCCGGCAATTGCTTCGGCGCGATGCGCGAGACCGGCGACGTCGAGCGCGTGCGCGATGCGCTCAGCGTCTCCGCTCACACCGGCTTGCGCCGCAAGCCCGCAATTTTCGCGGACGCTGAAATCTGCAAAAATGTTGGTGCGCTGAAAGCTTCGCCCAATTCCGGCACGCGCGACACGGTGCGGCGGCCATCCTGTGATCTCTTGGCTGTCGAGATGAACATGGCCTGCGCTCGGTTTCAGCTCTCCCGAAAGCAAGTTGATGAACGTAGTCTTGCCGGCGCCGTTTGGCCCGATGATCGCGTGCACGAGATTGGGTTTAAGTTCGAGATTAACGCCATCGACGGCGCGCAGGCCGCCGAAATGCCGGGCCAAATCGCGCACGGAAAGCGCGTGGGCACGGCGTTGCGGCCGAGCGAGGTCGCGATGGACGCGGTCATTTGTCGCCGCAAGCAGCGCGCTCGTGCTGTTGCGGGCGAACAACCCCGCGAGCCCGCGCGGCGCGCCGAGAACCGCGGCGGCCAGTGCGATCCCCATTCCAAAACGCCAATGCTCCGCAACGAACGGACCGACGCTGCCGGCGCTCTTCAGGATTTCCTCGAGGATCGAGTAGGCGAAGGCGCCGATGATCGCGCCATAGAGCGTGCCGGTGCCGCCAAGCACGACCATCATGATTGCCAGCCCAGATTCGCGCCAGCTTGCGAGTTCCGGCGTGACGTATCCATCGATCGAGGCGAAGAGCGCACCGGCAACACCGGCAATCGCACCCGCGATCACAAAGGCGGCGAGGCGATAACGGTACGTGTCGTAGCCGAGCGCGCGCATTCGCTGCTCGTTGACTCTCACTCCCTGCAGCACGCGGCCAAAGCGCGAGCGCACGAGCCAAAGCAAGAAAATATACGTGAGCGCGAGCAGGACGAGGCAGACATAGAAGAACTGCCGCCGATTATCGAAATCGAGAAGAGCCAAACCGCCGATCGACAGGTCGGGTTTGATGTTGACGTAAGCGCCGTCGGATCCTTTGGCGATATTCGTGTCGTAGAAGACGGAAAATACCATCTGCCCCGCGGCAAGCGTCACCATGATGAAATAGAAGCCGCGCGTCAGCATTGCAAAGAGGCCGATGACGAGCGCGCCTGCACTGGCGAGCGTGGCACCAGCCACTAGCGCGAGAAGCGCGTTGGCGCTCTCATTCTCCGGCGAGATGAAATAAACGGCGTAAGCGCCGAGCGCGAAAAATGCGGCGTGGCCGAAGCTGACGAGGCCGGTGACGCCGATCAAAAGATCGAGGCTTATCACCATTATCGCGATCACCACCACGCGCGTCGTGAATTTTACGGCGTAAGGGCCGAGCACGAAGGGGACGCAAGCGAGCACGGCGAGGGCGACGCAGAGCGCGACGATGACGGGCAGCGACGGGCGGCGGAACATCAGGCCCGCCCGAACAGTCCGGCGGGCCGCAGCACCAGGACAAGCGCCATGACGGCGTAGATCATCACGCTTGCCAACGACGGCAGGAACACCTTGCCCATCGCGTCGGCGAGACCTATCAGGAGCGCGCCGACAAAGGCGCCGCGAATGCTACCGATCCCTCCGATCACGACCACAACGAAGGAGATGATCAACACCTTGTCGCCAATGCCGGGATAAGCGCTCTCGACCGGCGCGGCGATGATGCCGGCGGCGGCCGCGAGCGCGACGCCGGTCGCGAAAACGAAGCGGAAGAGAAGCTCGGAATCGAAACCGAGCGTCTCGACCATCTCGCGATTGGATTCGGCGGCGCGGATCAGCCGCCCGACGCGCGTCTTTTGAATGACGAGAACCATCGCCAGCGCGAGCACGAGGCAGATTGCGGTGAGCACGAGCCGGTAAACCGGATAGCTCAACGTGTCGGTGAGACGGATGCTGGCGGTGAGATAATTCGGCGTCGGAATCGAATGCGGATGCGAGCCCCAGATCGTCTGCTGCAATTCGTTGAAAATGAGGATCATCGCGAATGTGAGCAGAACCTGCTGCAGATGATCGCGCTTATAGAGGTGACGGATGAAGAGCCACTCGATCGCCAGGCCGAACATGAAGGCGAGCGGAATGCCGACGGCGAGCGCGCGAAACACATCGCCGAGCGGCTCGGTCAATGTCAGCGCGGCATAGGCGCCGAGCATGTAGAACGAGCCGTGCGAGAGATTGATGATGCCGAGAATGCCGAAGACGAGCGTCAGCCCGCTGGCGGCGAGAAAGATCAGCAATCCATATTGCAGACCGTTAAGGATCTGGATGAGGACGAGATCCATGGGGTCTTAGCGCCCACTTTCCCGGAGCAATCCGCGTTGCTCCTGGACCCCGGACCACATTCCGCTTTGCTCCATGCGTCCGGGATGTCGCTAATGTTTTCCGTATTTTCTCGGAAATTACGCCAGCTTGCAGCCCGTCGTGTCGTCGCTCAATTCCTTCTCGACGATCCCTTGGAAATTGTTCACGCCGCCGCGCAATTCGCGCAGATAAAAATTCTGGATCGGATTGTGCGACGACGAGAAGCGCAGCGGTCCGCGCGGACTCGCGAACGAGGCCTTCGCCATCGCCGCATTGAGCTGCGCGCGCTTCGACACGTCGCCGCCGACGGCTTTTAGGCCAATGTCGAGAAGCTGCATCGAATCCCAGCCCTGGACGGCATAAACGTCGGGAGGGATTTTATGTGCGTCCTGGAACAGCTTCACGAACGCCTTGTTCTCGGGGTTGTCGAGCGACTCGACATAATGCCCGACGGTCTTGACGCCATCGCCGGCAGCACCCGCGGCCTGCTCGACGCCGTCAGTGAGGAAGCTCGGACCCCATAGCGGAATTTTGCCGCCGAGAGCGGCCGCGTAATCCTTGATGAATTTGAGCGCGCCGCCGCCGGCCCAGAATACATAAACCGCATCCGGCTTCAGCGAGGAGATTTCCGCCAGCACCGACTGGAACTCGACGTCGGGGAAGGGAATGGTGATATCCTTCAAAACCTCGCCGCCGCCTTTCGTGAACGATCGCTTGAAACCGGCGACGGACTCTTCCCCCGCCGCATATTTCCACGTCGCGGTCACGACCTTCTTGTGTCCTGCTTTCAAGACCGCCGGCCCGACGGCAAATCCCGCCTGACCGTTGGAGAACGATGTGCGGAAGACATTCTCCGCGCACATGCCGCGGGTAATCTGATCGGCGCCCGCATTCGGGATGATCGTCGGCACACCGTCTTCCTTGGTGATCTTCACCATCGCCATCGCGACGCCGGAATGTACGGTGCCGAAGAGAACGTCGACTTTCTCGCCCTGCACGAGCTTTGTCGTCAGCTCGGTTGCTTTCGGCGGCGCCGATTCGTCGTCGAGCTTGACGAACGTCACGTCGCGGCCGGCGAGCTTGCCGCCCTGCTGCTTCACATAGAGTTCCATCGCCCGCGTGATCGCCTCACCGAGCGGCGCGTAAGTGCCGCTATAGGGCAAGAGCACGCCGAGCTTCAGCGGGCCTGACTGCGCATAGGACGGGCGGACGAAGGGCATGCCGATCGCCAATGCGCCGGCTGTTCCGCCAAGCGAAACGAATGTGCGCCTGTTCAGTCCCATCTTTGTCCTCCCCGAGCGATTGCAGCATTACCTGCTTTGACCATGCACATTATTGCATGTCCTGCCCCGGTCAAGGCGGAACGATAGGCACGATAGTGCATCGGGAGATCGGCGCGGCCGATCCTGTCGAACTGCAAGACATGAGCTTTGCCGGCCTGCTATGGGCCTGCAATGCCCGTTCTCACGCCTGAAATATTCCTGCTGCTTGTCTGCGCGGCGCTGATTGCCGGCTTCGTCGATGCGATCGCCGGCGGCGGCGGTCTGATTACCGTGCCGGCGCTGGCGCTTGCCGGGCTCGATCCGGTTGCCGCGGTCGCAACCAACAAAGTGCAATCGAGTTTCGGTTCGGGCTCCGCACTCATCGCTTTTGCGCGCGCCGGTTATCTCGATCGCAGCGCGTGGCCGATTCCGATTGCCTGCATCGCCGGTGGCATCGCCGGTGCTGCGCTTCTCACATACATTCCGCGCGATGCCGTGCAGATCGCGCTGCCCGCCGTTCTGATCGGGGTCGCACTTTATTTTGCGCTGTCGCCGGCAATCAGCGATGCGGATGCGGCGCCGCGCATGCAGCGGCTCGCCTTCATCTGCTTCGTGCTGCCGATCATTGGAGCTTATGACGGCGTGTTCGGGCCGGGCGCGGGCTCATTTTACATGCTCGCTTTCATCACGCTGCTTGGGTTCGGCATCAACCGCGCGACGGCACATACGAAACTTGCTAATTTCGCATCGAACATCGCGGGCCTCGCGACGCTCGCCTTCTCCGGACACATATATTGGACAGTCGGGCTCGCCATGAGCGTCGCGGCACTCGCCGGCGCAACGATCGGCGCTTACACCACGATGCGGATCGGCGCGCGCATCGTGCGGCCGATGGTCATTACGGTGTGCATCGCGCTGGCGATCAAGCTTGCCTGGCAGCACGAAGTCGTGCGCCGTATGTTCGGATTACACTGAGGCAGTATCTCCGACTTAACCTCTCATTAACTAAGCTCCGGCAGAACTAAACCGAGTCTTAACAAATCCGATCGGAGATGACGATGAGCCACGAACTCGAGCAGCGCATTCGCGAGCGCGCCTACGAATTGTGGGCGATGAGCGGCTATTCGCACGGACGCGACGCCGAACATTGGTGCGCCGCCGAGCGCGAGCTTGCCGCCGCGACACAAGTTCCAGCGAAATCCAAAAAGAAGAGCGCGGCCAAAATGCCCGCGGGCGCGATTGCATCAGGTCAGCGGCGCAGCAAGCCCGCAGCGCTGCATA
Source organism: Methylobacteriaceae bacterium (assembly GCA_019242655.1). Classification (GTDB taxonomy): domain Bacteria; phylum Pseudomonadota; class Alphaproteobacteria; order Rhizobiales; family Beijerinckiaceae; genus JAFASC01. The sequence continues at coordinate 5,619 of JAFAVH010000399.1, read as the reverse complement.
GCTGAACGATCGATCGGCGCGGCGCACGCGCCGATCTCGGGAGACTTTCCCGTAAAAGCCATATTGGCGCATATACGTCCCGCAAGGTGCCGGCCGGCTGACCCGGCGCCGGGACAAATGTCATGTGCCGCAATATCAAAACGCTCTTCAATTTCGAGCCGCCGGCGACGGAGGACGAGGTCCGTGCCTCCGCGCTGCAATTCGTCCGCAAGCTCAGCGGCTTTACCCGCCCCTCGAAAGGCAACGAGGCGGCATTCGACCGCGCCGTCGGCGAGGTCGCGGACGCCGCGCACCGCCTGCTTCAATCCCTCCACACAATGAGCCCGCCGCGCGACCGGGAGAACGAGGCGGAGAAGGCCCGCGCCCGCGCCAGGGTGCGCTACGCCTAGCTCGGTTAACGCCGCTAGCGCCGCCCCACAGTCTGGCCTATATCGCCGGCCATAATCATTGATCGGTTCGGGTGCTTGCCCGAGCCAAGGGAGGCTGCGTTCGCCTGATCCTTGCATCTGCCGAGCGTTGATCGGTAGGGAGGGGCGGGCGCTCCGGGGACTAAATGGTCAAGTTCTTCATCGAGCGGCCGGTCTTCGCCTCCTCGATCGCGATCATCATGGTTCTGGCAGGCTTGATCTGCTGGGCCATCCTGCCGGTCGCGCAATTCCCTGACATCACGCCGCCGCAGGTTATCGTCACCTCGACCTATCCGGGGGCGAGCGCGCAGGTCGTCGCCGACACCGTCACGACGCCGCTCGAGCAGCAGATCAACGGCGTGCCCGGCATGGCCTACATGTCCTCGGTCAGCGCCAATGACGGCACGTCGATCATCACGATCACCTTTGACGTCGGCTATCCCACCAACATCGCCGCGGTCGACGTGCAGAACCGCGTCTCGCAGGCCGCCGCCTCGCTGCCGAGCATCGTCAACCAAGCCGGCGTGGTGATCCAGAAGAAGAACCCGAATTTCGCGCTGGCGATCAACCTGTTCTCGCCGGATGGATCGGTCGATCCGATCACCATCAGCAATTTCGCCTATTTGCAGGTCGTCGATCCGTTGAAACGCGTTCCGGGCGTCAGCGACGTGACGCTGTTCGGCGAGCGGCGGTATTCGATGCGCGCCTGGCTCGATCCCGACAAGCTCGCCAAGCTCGGGATCACTGCCGTCGACGTGCAGCAGGCAATCGCCGAGCAGAACGTCCAGGTCGCGGCCGGCAAGCTTGGCGCCGCGCCGGCGCCGGCGGGCACGGCGTTCGAAATGCAGATCAACGCGCTCGGGCGTCTGAGCACGCCGGAGCAGTTCGGCGAAATCGTGCTGCGCGCCGGCACGACCAGCCAGGCAACCGTGCTCTTGAAGGACGTCGCACGGCTCGAACTCGGCGCGCTGCAATATACGACGAGCGCCTATGTGAACGAACGCCCCGCCGTGCTCGTGCCAGTCTACCAGCTGCCTGGCTCGAACGCGCTCGACATGGACAAAGCCGTCCGCGCGCGCATGGCGGAACTGGCGAAGTCGTTTCCGAAAGGCATCGCCTGGGGCATCAACTACGACACCAACATGTTCGTGTCGGCCTCGATGCACGACGTGATGATCACGCTCACCGAGGCGCTGCTCCTCGTCTTTCTCGTCGTGTTCGTGTTCCTGCAATCGTGGCGCACGACACTGATCACGGGCATAGCGATTCCCGTGTCGCTCATCGGCACGCTTGCCATCATGTATGCGCTAGGCTTCTCGCTGAACACTGTCAGCATGCTCGGCATGGTGCTGGCGATCGGGCTTGTCGTCGACGATGCGATCGTCGTCGTCGAGAATGTCGAGCGACAGCTCGAGAACGGGCTTGCACCGCTAACGGCGGCGAAAGTCGCGATGTCGGAAGTGACCGGCCCGATCATCGCGACGTCGGCCGTGCTCGGCGCCGTGTTCGTGCCGGTTGCGTTCCTGCCCGGCGTGACGGGGCGGCTCTACAATCAGTTCGCACTGACGATTGCGATTTCAATCGCGATCTCCGCTTTCAACTCACTAACGCTTTCCCCCGCGCTCTGCTCCGTGCTGTTGCGGCACCGGCCGGCGCCGAGCTTCTTCTTTTTCCGCAAATTCAACCGAGGTTTCGATTGGGCGGCGCGCACGTATTCGCGCGGCGTTCGTCAACTTGCGAAAATTCGATGGGCCTTGCTCGCGCTCTTCGCAATCGGCATCGCCGCGACGGGCATGCTCTACATGCGATTGCCGTCCGGCTTCCTGCCGACGGAAGACCGCGGCTATTTCTACGTCATCATCCAATTGCCGGACGGCGCGTCTCTGGAGCGTTCTGATGAAATGACGCGAAAGGTGCGCTCCGTCATCATGGCAAACCCGGCGATGGACAACATCATCTCGCTCGTCGGCCTGAACTTCCTCACCGGCTCGACCGGCTCGAACAGCGCGGCCGCATTCGCCATCCTGAAGCCGTGGGAAGAGCGCGGACCCGGCGAGAGCGCCGGCGAAGTCATGGCCGCTCTGCGACAGCAGCTCACCGATCTCAACGCTGGCGTTGTCGTCACCTTCGACCCGCCGGCCATTCCCGGCATCGGGCAGGCCGGCGGCTTCGAGTTTCAGCTCGAGGACCTGACCAATCACGGGCCTTTCGCGCTCGAGGACGCAACGAAGGCACTGATGGCCGAGGCGAAGAAGCAGCCGGAGATCGATGCCGGCCGCGTGTTCACGACCTACAGCACGACGACGCCGCAATACAAATACGATCTCGATCGTGCGAAGACGAAGCTGCTCGGGCTTTCGCTGCCCGACGTGTTCAACACGCTGCAGATTTTCTTCGGCTCGCTCTACGTCAACGACTTCAACTTGTTCGGCCGCACGTTTCGCGTGACGGTGCAGGCCGAAAAAGACGCACGCTCCGATCCGACCGATTTGAGCCGGCTTTACGTCCGCAACAATGTCGGCCGCATGGTGCCGTTGTCGACATTGGGCACGCTGCAGCGGACGATCGGTCCCGATATCGTGCCGCATTACAACCTCTACAATACGGCGAAGATCAACGGCACGCCGGCGCCAGGCTATTCCTCGGGTCAGGCGATCGCGGCGATGCAGCGCGCCGCCGCGAACGTGCTGCCGCGGGATTTCGGCTACGAATGGACCGGCATTACCTATCAGGAGCTGAAGGCCGGTTCGGTCGCGGTGATCGTTTTCTCGCTGGCGCTGGTCTTCGTGTTCCTTTTCCTCGCCGCGCAGTACGAGAGCTGGGCGATGCCGTTCATGGTGATCCTCGCCGTGCCGCTCGCTTTGTTCGGCGCGTTCGGCATGCTCTGGCTGCGGGCGATGCAAATCGATGTGTTCTCACAAGTCGGCTTCGTCATGCTGATCGGGCTTGCGGCGAAAAATGCGATTCTGATCGTCGAATTCGCGCGGCGCCGCCGTGAGGATGGCTTATCTGTCGTCGCCGCCGCCATGGATGCGGCGCGGCTTCGCCTGCGGCCAATCCTGATGACGGCGTTTGCGTTCATCTTCGGCGTCATCCCGCTGATGCTCGCGACCGGCGCGGGCGCGGCGAGCCGTCGGTCGATCGGCACGACGGTGTTCGGCGGCATGCTGGCTGCAACCGTTCTCAGTCTTGTGATGGTGCCGATCTTCTATGTCGTGATCGAGCGCTTGCGCGAGCCGCGGCCGACGCGCGTGCGCCAGCCGCGCGTCAGCGGCTTCGAAGCGGCGCCGGGCGAATAAGATGCGGGCTTCACGCTTTCTCCTCGGCGCGATCGTCGTCGCACTCGGTGCGGCGGGCGCCTTCTATTTCTATCAGCGCGTCGCGACGCAGCCGGTGCTCGCGCAGAACGCGCCGCCGCCTGCGGCCGCGATCGCCGTCCCGGTCGTGTCGGTGAAGAAGGAGGACGTGCCGGTTTATCTCGACTATGTCGCGACGACCGAGGCGATCCGCATGGTCAATCTGCAGGCGAAAGTCACCGGCTATCTCCTGCAGCGCGGCGCGCCGGATGGCGCCGACGTGAAGGAGGGCGATCTTCTCTACAAGATCGATCCGCGCGATTATCAGGCCGCGCTCGATCAGGCGAAAGCGCAGGTGCAGAAGGATCAGGCGGCGCTCTCTTATTCGCGCGCAACGCAGAACCGCAGCGCGACGCTTGTGCAGCAGGGCTACACTAGCCGCGATCAGTTCGATCAGGCGACAAGCACGCTCGGCCAGTCGCAGGCCTCGCTTGCTGCCGACCAGGCGGCCGAACGCACCGCTGAAAACAATCTTGCCTACACCGAAATTCGCGCGCCGTTCGCGGGGCGCATCGGCCGCTCGCTCGTGCATGAGGGGACGCTGATCAATGCCGCTGGGACACCGCTCAACACGCTCGTCGAGCTCGATCCGATCTACGTGACCTTCAATCCGGCCGAGACCGACGTGCCGAAACTGGAAGCGCGCCGGCGGCAAGGCGATGTCGTTGCCGAAGTCTCGCTCACGGGTGACGCGGAGCCGCGCTACAAAGGCAAGCTCGTCTTCCTCGACAACGTGGTTGATCGCGCCAGCGGCACGATCACCGCACGGGCGCAGGTTGCCAATCCCGACCGTGCGCTGCTACCCGGCCAATTCGTCCGCGTGCGCCTGGCGATCGGCACGACGCCGAATGCGCTGCTTGTGCCGCAGGCTGCGATCGGCGCTTCGCAGACGGGTCCGTACCTTTATACCGTGAGTTCCGACAACAAAGCCGAGCAGCGCTTTGTCACGCTCGGCGCACGTTACGGCGAGCGCGTGGTTGTGACGGGTCCGGTCAAGGACGGCGACAAGGTCATCGTCGGCAATCTGCAGCGCGTCAGTCCAAACGCGCTCGTGCAGCCGCAGGAGCAGACGGCGGCTGCCACGACCCGATAAACCGGCGGCGTCCAGTTATCCGCGCGCAGCGTCTGCCAATGTACCGATGGCGCGCGATCCCGTGAGCACATGAAGATCACTACGAAGCCGATCTGGATCAGCGTTTTCAAGACGCTTTTCCAGCGCGGCGTGCGCTTTCTCCCAGATCGGCACCGCGCGCAATAGCAACGTGCGCCCTTTTGCCGTGAGCTTCAGCAAGCGCAGGCGCCGGTCCTTCTCGTTCACCGTCAGCTTGACGAGCCCGCGCCGTTCCAGCGGCTTCAACGCCGCGGTCAACGTCGTGCGATCCATCGCGAGCAAAGATGCGACCGAGCTGATGCTTGGCAGCGTAGGTCTATTCAAAGATGCCAGCAGCGAGAATTGTCCGCTCGTCAGATCGAGCGGACGAAAGGCTTCATCGAAGTGGCGCGCCAATACACGCGCCGTGCGCTGCGCATGCAAGCACAAGCAGGTGTCGTGCACGTGATGGCTCGTTTCGAACGAAATGAATTCCGTCTTTGACACACTTCGTTTATGTTGGTATCAACGTAATGCGTCAAGCGAAATTGTAGTGGGAGATGCGGATGCTCAACAAGATCGTGTCGCAGGGCGAGTGGCTGAAAGCGCGCAAGGCGCTTCTCCTCAAGGAAAAACAAGCGACGCATCTGCGCGACGAAATCGATGCCGATCGTTTGGCGATGCCCTGGGTGAAGATCGAAAAGGATTATGTCTTCGACACGTCGGCGGGGAAGAAGCGTCTTGCCGAGCTTTTCGACGGCCGCAG
>JAFAVH010000366.1 GCA_019242655.1 Methylobacteriaceae bacterium | reverse complement strand
GCGGGAAGCGGCTGAGGCCGCGGCCCAAAAGTCAGGTATGCCGCTCGGCGAGTGGCTCAACCACGTCATTGCCGAGCGCGCGGCGCAACAGCGTGTCGCGCCCGACGAGCTTGATACTGAAGCCCGGTTGGAAGCTGTGACCGCTCGGCTCCAGCGTTTGAGCCGCGGCGACGACACACGCGAGCGCCGGCGCGATCGTTCCGCCGGCGATCCGCCGTTCGCGGAGCGGCGCCGCAGCGACAGTCCAATGCGCGAGCGCCCAAAGGACGTCGCCAGTGAAGAGGAGGCAGACGAGTCCCTGCCTCCGTCGCGGAAAGCACGCGAAATTGCATTCCAGAAGGACAACGAATCCGAGGCGCTGCTCGACCAGGCGATCTCCGCATTCGAGCGCCGCGCGAATGCCGCGCAGCGCCAGGCCGCGAACGCGCTCGCCGACGTCAACGAATGGATGGAAGAAAGCCGCTCGCATCACAGACGCGATCGCGAGATGCTGACGACCGTTGCCGACCGGCTGGCCAAGATCGAAGAGCGTTTCGCATCGCCCCCGCAGGAGACTTCCTTCGCGCCGATTCAAGATGCGATTTCGCGGCTCGAAGATCGCTTCGAGGAAATGGCGCGACCCGTGTCGCCGCCGCCGATGCTCGAGACGACACTCCGCGATCTCGATGACAAACTGAACGCGCTCGCCGCGCGCATGGATCGCCCGCGTCCGCAATTTATCCCCGAACCGGTTGCCCCAGCGGCTCCCGAACCGCCTCGACCAGTGATCCGCCTGCAGACCCGAGCTGTCGGCGAAGCCGTCGCCGAGATCGTGCGCCGCCGCAATCATCTCGATGGTGTCAGTCACGTGCCGATCCTTCTTGCGCAGGGCGCAGGCGGTTTCGATCAGCGTCTTGAGGTCATCACGAAGCGACTCGAGGAAGCGGCGGATCAGGCGAGCGGCCGCGAGAGCCGTGAGAGCGGGGCGCTCGAAGCGTTACAGAAAGAAGTCGCCTGCCTTGCCTCGCATCTTGAGGACATGCGTCGCGGCGGCGGAATGGAAGGGCGCCCGTTCGAACCGCTGCAAGCGGGCGAAGGACATATTGACAGCTTGCGCGAGGAAATCGCGGCGATGTCGCGCGCCGTCTCGGGATTGGCGCCACGCGGCTCGGTGGAAGCAATCGACCTGGCGATCCGCGAGCTAACCCTCAAGGTCGAAGCGTCGCGCATGAATGGGGCGCGCGATGCAGTTCTTGAACCAATCGAGCAACTTGCCTCGGACTTGCGCGAGGCACTTGCCCATGCCGATCCGCGCGCGCTTGTTGCGCGGCTTGAAGACGAAATTCGCTCGATCGCACGCAAGCTCGAATCCTTTCAGGCATCGGGCGGCATCGATCCCGATGCATTCAACCTCATTTGCGAGCAGACGCGCGAAGTCCGCGATCTCCTAAGTGCGGCAGTGTCGCGGCCGCTGCCCGTCGAGAAGATCGAGCAGCAGATCAATGCGCTGACGCAGCGCCTCGATGCACTGCCGTCGGCGATGCCGCGCGGAGAGGGCGCGGATATTGGAGCGAGCCTCGACGAGATTCGTTCGCTCATCGCCGACGCAGAGGCGCCCGCCTATCGATCGCTGCATAACCGGCTCGAAGCATTGTCGGACAAATTCGACGACGTCGCCGCACGGACGCAGCACATCCCGGAATTCGACGAATTGTCGAAGCGGCTCGACTTCATGCACGAGGAGCTGGCCGCTCGTATCTCCGAGAATTCGACACGCGGTACTGACGAAGAAGTCGCGCAGCTGAAAAGCATGATGAGCGGTCTCGCGGAAAAACTCGAGACCGCGCTTGTATCGCGAAGCGATGGTGCGCAGGACGCCTTAGAGCGTCAGATCGAGCTTCTGTCGCAGCGCCTCGACAAGTCCGACCGCAGCCTCGCCTCGATCTCGTCGTTCGACAAATCGATCGACGAGCTTTTCGCGCAGCTCGACGAGACGCGCCGCGCGGCTGTCGACATGGCGGAAGAGGCGGCGCGTAAGGCGCTTCATGGCGTCATTCCGCAAGCCGAGCTCCATAAGGAATTCTCGCGCGAACTCACCGATCTCCGCTCGGCCCAGGAGATTGCCGATCAGCGGCTGCACACGACCCTGACGGCGGTGCACGATACGCTGGAGAAGGTCGTCGATCGCCTTGCGCTGCTTGAAGACGATGTCGCGGGCGCACGCGATGCCGGGCAACGTGAGTCGCTAGCTTCGGGCGCACCACCGGTCTTCGCGCCGCCGCGCCGTGGTGACGAGCCGCAATCGCCGTCCACGGGACTGCGGCTTCCGCCCATTGAGACGACGCGCGCGGATACGACCGTCGATGCGCCGCGCGTCAGCGACGATGCTGATTTCCTGATCGAGCCGGGCAGCGGCTTTAAGCCCGGATGGGGCGAGCGCGATACGAAGCCCCTCTCCAACGAGGCTCCCGAAGGCGCACCAAGCCAGGCGAATTTCATCGCGGCTGCCCGCCGCGCCGTTGCCGCCGCGCAAGCCGCGGGCAGCGAGGTGCAGGCGCAAAATCGTCAGAGTCGCGCGGCAAAAAGCAGTGCCGCGAAAGCCGGCGTGCTCAGCCGATTCAGCGATGCTCGCGCGGCGCTCAACAGTCACAAACGTCCGATCCTTCTCGGCCTCGCCGGCCTCCTCCTACTGATCGGCGCCTATCAGGTGCTGCGCATGGGCGGCGACAACGATGCGCCGCCGCCGAGGGCTAAGATCGAAGCGCCGGCCGACACAAAGCCGCGCAGTGAAGCGGCAAATCCAGCACCCAAACCGGACACGTCGACGCCGACGCAGACTGTTATGGCGACGAAGTCGGTGCCGCCGCAATCACTCGCGCCGCCCGTTGCGGCGCCGCCGCCAAAAAGCGAGGCTGCCGCAAATCCGCCCGATGCAACAGCGGCAAAAGCCCATCCCGCGCCGACAAATACGATCGCGCAGTCGCCTGCGACGATCGCCAATGCCGGCAAGCAAGCGAAAGACAGCCTCGCCGGATTGCAGAGCCTCGCGGTCACCGGCGATGTCGGGGCGCAGTATGAACTTGGCGCACGCTATGCCGAAGGCCGCGCGATCCCGCGCGATCCGAAGCTTGCGGCGCAGTGGTTCGAAAAGGCCGCAAACCAAGGCCTTGCCGCCGCGCAGTACCGCATGGGGTCGATGTACGAAAAAGGCATCGGCGTCACCAAGGATCTGAACATCTCGAAGACGTGGTACAAGCGCGCTGCCGATGCCGGGAACATCCGCGCCATGCACAATCTCGCGGTGCTGATCGCCGAGGGGACGGACGGCAAGCCCGATTACGCGGCGGCGGCGGATTGGTTCAAGCGCGCGGCCGAATTCGGAGTGCGCGACAGCCAGTACAATCTCGCCATCCTTTACGCGCGCGGTCTTGGGGTCAGCCAAAACCTCGTTCAGTCCTACGTCTGGTTCACGCTCGCGGCGAAGCAGGGCGACGAAGATGCCGGCAAGAAGGCGCAGGACGTTGCGGCGCGGCTCGATCCCAAGGATTTGGCGAATGCAAAATCGCTTGCGGAATCTTTCCGCGTGAAGGAGTCGGAAAAGAGCGCGAACGAAGTCGCCGCGCCGGGCATGAATTGGGAAGGTGGCAAGTCACCAGTCGGCGCCGACATCAAGATCGCGCCGCCAAAGATTTCGCGGCTCTAGGACACGCGACACAACCCCGCCGGCATCAACCGGCGGGGCGCTCCCAAATCCAAGGCGTCAGCAATCCGTCCGGTTGACGGTCTTCGAGCCGGCATCGCTCTCTTTATGCACCGTCGTTGACTGGCAACCGGTGCTGCGGCGCTCGACGGTCGTGCCACCCGGATCGCCGAGCGGCTTGCCGACGAGAGCGCCGACGCCGGGTGGAACAGGATCGCGGTGCGTGATGGTGGTTTCCTCGGCCAAAGCGGAGCTGGCGCAGAACGCAGCCGCTAAGCCCAAAAGTGCAATTGCGCGCATCTCAAGGTCTCCCTGTTGATGCGCAGCCAACGCAAGCTATGCGCGCCGGTTCCGGACGCTCATCAGGTCCGTTCGCGCCAGGTCCGTTTGCGGCGTGCAGGCGTGCGTCATCCTTGTTGCGCTTGCGGCGCGATAAAGAGAGAACCAAGAGGACACGGGACGCCGGGTCACCGATCCTAGTATAACGAAAGCCGGTTTCCCGGCGTCCGCGTGTCGGCGATTTCTGACCCTTGCTTCCCGCATCTTCGCGGACTTCGGTGCTGCCACCTAAATCCGCTTAAGCGATCTGAGCCGCGGACCGGTCATAGTGCCGGACGGGCGGGTTACTCCGCGCCGCACGTCTTTCGACGTACGTCACCGGTTTGCAAGAGCCTCCCGAGGCACGGGATCAGGTTCACCCCACGCCGCAGGCGCCGCTCCCCGTCCGCGTTTCAAGACCACTCTAGAAAGGCCCTCAGTGGGCGGGGAGGCTTAAATACCTAGGAAAACATCCTTAGTCTGTCAATAGGCCCGATCATTAAATTTTGCGGCGAAGCCCCTTTCCTTCAAAGCCGCCAGCGAACTCGGTTGCGACGAAGATGAAGCTGCTTTTGATGCGCACCTAAAGGAGGTGGCAGCGCATAAGCCTAGCGCTTCTTCGGATCGTTCTGCGTCGGAGCCTTCTTCGCAGGATCGTCAGCGCCCTTAATCAGGATCTCCGGCCAAGAGGGATGACGCAGTAGCTCCAGAGACCTGTCGATAGCGGCTCTGCTCTGCTCAGATGTGTCGTGATGCATCTGCTCGATTACAGAACGGGGTTTTATTGGTCCGCGCTTCGGCATCGACTGATCGTATCCGAGCGCCGATCACGACGCCTTAATTTACGGCATCAAAGTCGAAGACGGAGCAGGTCGTAGAATTCGCTCAACCTGCTTTAGAATTTGGGCGCTGTCTTCCAGCAACCGTTCCGAAGCTTGGACCGCTACCAGTGATCGACGCCGCGCCTCGGCTCTAGCCTCGGGCGGTGTCCAAAGCTTCGGTTGCCGCCAGTACGGTTCGAACACCCCTGCCATTCACCTATGTTAATCCAGGCTTCCCGGATGCAAGCGCGCTTAATCGCCCGGCTTTTTGGGCCGTCCCTGGCGCTGCCGCCCCTGGTTCGTAAAGTTCACAATCACCGTTGAGGTGCGGGAGCTCGTTTCACCTCGCGCTCATTCCCCGGGCAAGACTTCTGCAGCTAACCGGCACGCACCAATTCGTTAATTGCAGCGATGAGGAAGATGGCGAAGACGAGGCCGAGTGCCTTTAAGCAATCCAAAGCGCGTCGTGCCGCCCTGTCCTCCGACGCCGATGCTTCGCGAAGCCTCCACAATTTGCCGAAGCGCTTAAGCGTCGGTTCGGATACGCCTTCGGCCGCCTGTGGATCGCGCCGATAAAATGCTTTGATTTGATGTGCTCCTCTCTGATCCGATAGGCCGGAATCAATCGATCGAATAGGAATATCCAACCGATGGGTCTGACTTCGGGCGCCCGATCTGTGTCGGAACTTGCCTCGGACACATAGCCAACAACACCGCTGATTTGAAAATAAGCATAAAACAACATCAGAGTCGCGAAAACAAACGGGATGATTCTCTGCGGCCGGTAACCGTGGTCCGCC
>JAFAVH010000200.1 GCA_019242655.1 Methylobacteriaceae bacterium | reverse complement strand
GCATCAACAGCCGGCAGCGCGATCGTATCGTCGGCAGAATGCGTCCCGGTCTATGCGCGATCAAAAGAAAGAGCGAACGCGGCGGCGGCTCCTCGATCATCTTCAGAAGCGCATTGGCGGCGTTGCGATTGAGCTCATCGGCACTATCAATGATCGCGATGCGCCAACCGCCGCCGCCAGCCGCGTGCTGGAAGATGCGCATGGCGGCGCGCACCTCATCTACACGGATTTCCGTGTAGAGCTTCTTGACCTTGTCGTTCCATTGCCGGCGCAGAACGGCGATATCGGGCGAGGACAGAGCCGCGATCTGCCGCGCCGCGGGGCTCGCCGGATCGACGTCGAGCGCTTCTGCGCGCTGCACGACTACGTTCTGCGGATCGGGATTGGCCAACAAAAACCGGGCAACGCGCCAGGCGAGTGTCGCCTTGCCGATGCCTTCCGGTCCGCCGATGATCCAGGCATGTGGCATTCGGCCGGCGCGATATGTATCGAGAACAGCGCGCTCGGCCGCTTTGTGTCCGACAAAGCCCATTGTCTCGCGCGGATGCGGCGCATTCTCGAGACGGTCGGCTTCCGGTAAACCCGCCTCGCCTCTCACGCGCGCTCCTCTGCGGCTTCTTTGCGGCGTGCTCGCCGGGGTCTTTTCGCCGTCGTTTGCAGCAGGCGCGTCTCGACTGCACGCCAGATTGCGGCGGCGACGTCATTCTCGGGCGCAAGTGCGTTGACAATGACGCAGCGCTTCGGCTCCGTCTTGGCGATCTCGCGGAACGCCTTGCGTAAATCGGTATGAAACGCGAGTCCCTCTGCTTCAAACCGGTCGGCCGCTTTCCCGTTGCGCCGCTTCGAAACCCGCAAGAGACCTGCTTCCGGCGGAATATCGAGGAAGATTGTGAGATCGGGACGTGCGTTGCCGATCGCGATCCGCTCCAGTTCTAGGATCAAGCGAGAGTCGAGTTTCCCAAGCGCGCCTTGATAGGCTCGCGTTGAATCCGCAAATCGATCCGAGACGACCCAAGCGCCGCGTGCCAGCGCGGGTTCAATCGTGTTGTCGACGTGATCGATGCGCGCCGCAGAAAAAAGGATCGCTTCGCCACGCGGACCGAAGCGTGTTGCCGCGCCGGAAAGCAGCACCTGACGCAAGGCCTCTGCTTTCGCCGAGCCGCCTGGCTCGCGCGTCGCAACAACCTCGATGCCACGCTCTTCGAGACGCGTCACGAGCAAACGCACCTGAGTCGATTTGCCCGCGCCCTCTCCGCCTTCCAAAGTGATGAAACGGCCACGGCGCAACGCGCCGCCGCGGCCATTCGGCTGATCGATCATTTATCTTTCTTCGACACATACTTGCGGAAAAGAATCGTCGCGTATTCGAGCCCCGCATCCATCGCGCGGTGTGGCAGTGAACCGACCGCAACGGAATCGCCTGTCGTCAACGGTAGATCGAGCGCAAGCGTCTGGCCACGCATGATCTTGAGCCGCGCTACCTGCTTGCCTTCCTCGACCGGAGCGATCAGCGGTCCTTCGTAAACGATGCGGCCGCTGAGTTTTTCGCCGGAACCGCGCGGCAGGAGGATTTTTACCGAGGTGCTTGCAAGAAGCGGTACGTCGCCGCGTTCGCCGCCATAAACCTTCGCGCTGCCAATCTGTTCGCCAGCCGCGAAAATCTGCTTCGCCTCGAATGCGCGAAAGCCCCATTGCAGGAGCTTGCGCGCTTCCTCGGCGCGCTCTTTAGCCGTTTTGCAGCCGTTGACGACGACGATCAGACGCTGTCCGTTCTGGACGGCCGAGCCGACGAGGCCGTAGCCTGAATCTTCGATGTAACCTGTCTTCAGACCATCGGCGCCGAGTTCCATGAACAAAAGCGGATTGCGGTTCGCCTGCCTGATCTTGTTCCAGGTGAATTCTTTCTCGGCGAAATATTTGTAGAGATCGGGATAAGTCCGGATCACATGCTCGGCGAGCATCGCCATCTCGCGCGCGGTCACCTTCTGGTTCGGATCGAAGCGCCCCCAAGGGTTGCGGAAATTGGACTTCTCCATACCGAGTTCGCGCGCGCGCTTGGTCATCATGTCGCCGAAGGCGGATTCCGATCCGGCGAGCTGCTCGGCAAAAACAATCGCGGCATCGTTGCCGGATTGAACGACGAGACCGCGGATCAGATCTTCGACACGAATTTGACTGTTCAACTGTGCGAACATGCTGGAGCCGCCGGCCCCTGCCCCGCCGGTGCGCCACGCATGCTCGGAGACGGTGAACTTCGTATCGAGATTGATGCGGCCTTCCTGGATTTCGCGGAAGACCAGTTCGGCCGTCATGATTTTTACGGTCGACGCGGGCGAGGTCAGATCGTCGGCATTTTTTTCAAAGAGGACCGCATGCGACTCCGTGTCGATGAGAATCGCGGTCGGCGCTGTCGTCGAGAAGGATTCAGCGGCGAGCGTCGGAGCGGATGCGAGCGCGAGCAATGCAAGCGGCGCAAAAAACGAGCGAAGAAGGGCGGGCAAGGAACGGCCTCGGTCGGAGCTGACGAGGTGCCGAGCTTAGCCGAAATGCATCAAATCGGCAGCAACATTCGCAAATGAGTTGCGCTCGCTCGCATTAATGCAGCGCGGCCAACGTTGCGCGACGGGGCGGTAGCGGTGCGATCGGCACGCCCGCCCCTGGGATCGTGCCGAGGTCAAATGGCCGCGCCGGCGGCAGCGGCGCATTGCTGGCCTGCGGGGCTGGGGGCGCCGTGATCTCCGCGACCTGCTCTTCGCGACTGTCGGGCTGAGGGGCATTCTGCGGCAGGTCGGCCGTGCGTATGTTCGTACCGCGCCCCGCGGCGATCACCGGACCAAATCCGGCCGGCGTCCCGTCATGCCGAAGCGTGGCGTAAAGTTTGCGGTCATCCGATCCGCCGAGCCCGGC
>JAFAVH010000174.1 GCA_019242655.1 Methylobacteriaceae bacterium | reverse complement strand
TTGCTCGGCTCGTCGTTGAACGAAGTCGAGAGCGCTTTGCAGGCGGCAAAGCCGGCGAAACCAATACGGCAGACGGCCGATTCCGCACCGCCCGCCACCATTACGTCGGCGTCTCCCAACGCAATCATTCGCGCGGCATCGCCGATTGCGTGCGCGCCGGTGGAACACGCGGTGACGACCGCGTGATTGGGCCCACGCAGCTTATGCTGGATCGACACGTAGCCCGACGCGAGGTTGATCAGCCGGCCTGGAATAAAGAACGGCGAGACGCGCCGCGGCCCTCTTTCTTTCAGCGTTATCGACGTCTGATAGATGCCATCTAGTCCGCCGATCCCGGAGCCGATCAGTACGCCCGTCGCGATCTGATCTTCGTCACTCTCCGGGCGCCAGCGCGCGTCTTGCAGTGCTTGCGTCGCAGCCGCGACCGCGTACAGGATGAAGTCGTCGACCTTGCGCTGTTCCTTCGGCTCCATCCACGAGTCGGCGTGAAATGTGCCGTCGGAGCCGTCACCGCGCGGGACCACTCCGGCGATTTTGCACGGCAGATCGGAGACGTCGAAGCTTTCGACGCGAGCGAACCCGTTCTCGCCTGCCACGAGGCGGCGCCAGTTCGTCTCGACGCCGCAGCCGAGCGGCGACACCATGCCCATGCCGGTGACAACAACCCTGCGCATGTCGGAGTCTCAAAGCCCGCGGTACGGCGCGAGCTTCACGCAGCCGTGGCCTTTTCCAGGAACTTCACCGCGTCGCCGACGGTCACGATCGTCTCAGCGGAATCATCGGGAATTTCGACACCGAATTCTTCCTCGAACGCCATGACGAGTTCGACCGTGTCGAGCGAATCGGCACCAAGATCGTCGATGAAATTGGCGTTGTCGGTCACCTTGTCGGCTTCTACCCCGAGGTGTTCAACAACAATCTTCTTCACGCGCTCGGCAACATCGCTCATTTGTTCATACCTCGTTCGATTTCAGATGTTGGAAACCGGGCCCCAAAGCCTCGCCCGACGAATCCTGCACGAACAATCGAGCGGTACGTCTCGGCAACTTCCGGGCCGGTTGTTAACACATCTCTGTCACGATTGCGAGAGGCGCGAAACGGCTGTGCCGAAGCTTTCGCGACCTGCCGCAAACCCCTCAAATCATTGCCATTCCACCGTTCACATGCAGCGTCTGTCCGGTGATATAAGCGGCCTCGGCGCTGGCCAGAAATACGACCGCCGCCGCGACGTCTTCGCCGCTGCCGAGACGCCCGGCCGGTACATTTGCGAGTATAGTGTCCCTTTGTTTCTCGTTAAGGGCATCCGTCATTGGGGTAGCGATGAAGCCTGGCGCGACGCAGTTCACGGTCACCGTGCGCGACGCGACTTCCGCAGCAAGCGACTTTGTCATACCGATCATGCCGGCTTTGGCGGCGGTGTAATTCCCCTGCCCCGGATTGCCGGTTACGCCGACAATCGAGGTGATGTTGATGATGCGCCCGTAGCGGCGCCGCATCATGCCCTTGACGGCCGCGCGGCAGAGCCGAAAGGCGGAGGTGAGATTGACGGCAATTACCTCGTCCCAATCCTCGTCCCGCATCCGCAGAAAGAGACCGTCGCGCGTGATACCGGCATTGTTGACGAGAATATCGAGACCGCCGAGAGCCGCCTCGGTGGCTGGAAGCAGCGCTTCAACTTCCTGCTTGTCGGCGAGATTGCACGACAAAACGTGGACACGATCGCCGAGCTCACCGGCGCGTTGATCGAGCGCTTCACGCCGCGTCCCCGAAATTCCGACGACCGCGCCCTGCCGATGCAGCGCGGTCGCGATCGCACCGCCGATACCGCCACTCGCACCGGTGACGAGCGCTTTCTTTCCCGCGAGATCGAACATTCGAGACTTTCGTGAAACTCAGGCCGCGCGCGCCGTATACGTGGCGATATCGGCCGGCGTGCCGATAGCAATGCCGGTCGCGCCTTCAGCGATGCGCTTCAGCAGACCGGTCAATACTTTGCCGGAGCCAAGCTCGAGGAAACGATCAACACCGGCGCCTGCCATGAGCGCGACCGACTCGCGCCAGCGCACCGTGCCGGTCACCTGCGCGACAAGCGCGCTGCGTATCTCATCCGGATCGGTCACCGGGCGCGCCGTTACATTCGCGACAACCGGCGTTTTTGGCGGCGCGATCTCCACTTTCGCGAGCGCTTCTTGCATCGCTGTTGCGGCAGGCTGCATCAGCGCGCAATGGAAAGGTGCGGACACGGACAACAGCATCGCGCGGCGAGCCCCCTTCCCCTTGGCGATCTCGATCGCCTGATCCACGGCCTTCTTCGTGCCTGACGCGACAACCTGGCCGCCGCCATTGTCGTTTGCAATCTCGCAAATCTCGTGTTCGCCGCTCGTTGCGCTGGCCTCCCGCGCGACCGAGACGCCGGTTTCATAGTCGAGACCAAGCAGCGCCGCCATCGCGCCTATTCCGACCGGCACCGCTTTCTGCATTGCTTCGCCGCGCAGGCGCAGCAGCCGCGCCGTATCGGCGACCCTCAGCGCGCCCGTTGCAGCCAAAGCCGAGTATTCGCCGAGCGAGTGGCCCGCAGCGAATGCCGCATCACGCGCAACGTCGAGTCCGGCTTCGGATTCGAGCACGCGCAACGCGGCAAGGCTCACGGCCATCAAGGCTGGCTGCGCATTCGCGGTCAGCGTGAGCTCGGATTCAGGACCTTCGAACATCAAATGCGAGAGCTTCTGGCTAAGCGCCGCGTCTATCTCGTCGAACACGGCGCGCGCGGCGGCGAAATCGCTCGCAAGCGCTTTGCCCATGCCGACCGCCTGCGAACCCTGCCCTGGAAAGACAAGAGCCATGCTCATGTCGCGCTCTCCCCGTTTTGCGGACCGCACTCGCATCGGTGCGCCGACGCGTCAAGCTTAAGTGGCCGCTCTTCCAAATGAAGGTCGCGCGGAACCGCAGACACTAGCTCAAGTTCATGTGCGCATCAGAGGTTCACTTCGGGAGATAAACATATGAGGAAACAACTCTTCGCCGGCACAGCTGCTATTGCGCTGCTCGCCGGTATTTCGTTGGCGGTGGCGCAAGGCACAGGCGGAGGTGCAGGCGGAGCCGGCGGCGGCGCGGGTGGCGGTGGCGGAATGACTGGCGCGCCCGGTGCCGGCGGCGCAGGCGCTGGCCCGCGAGGCGGAGCCGGCGGTGGCGCCGCGAGCGAGTCCCGTCCAGGTGGCGCGGCGACCGGCGAACGTGGCGCAGGCGAACGCGGAGCAGGCGAACGTGGTGCGGGTGAGCGGCCCTCGGGCACGCAGCCGGCTCAAACCGGTCAGGGCGCAGCACCAGGACGTACCGGTACGGGCGCCGGTGAAAAGGCAGCGCCGACGGGTCAGGCGCAGCAGCCCAATCGCACCGGCACCGGCGCGGCCGAACGGACAGGCGCGGGCGCCAATGAACGCACCGGCGCAGGCGCAAACGAGCGCGGCGGCGAGCGGGCTGGAGCGGGCGCAGGCGCAGGCGGCGGGCGTGCCGCCAACGTGAATATCTCCACGCAGCAACGCACGCAGATCCGCTCGACGCTGATGCGCGGCAACGTCAACCGCGTGACGAATCTGAGCGTACGCGTTGCGATTGGCACCGCGCTCCCGCGCGACGTCGTGATCCGGCCTTTGCCGGCTGAGATCGTCACGATCGTGCCGGAATATCGCGGCTACGATTACGTCGTCTATAACGACGAGATCATCATCATCGAGCCTTCAAGCCGCGAAATCGTCTACATCATCGAGGGCTGAGAGAGCGCGCGACACGTCGGGACCCGCCGTTCAGGCGGGTCCTTCTTTTTGGTGGACGTGCAGGCCGCGCCCGATTGCGCGGGAGAGACGATTCTTCCAGAGTGGCAGCGATTCGCCTGCAATTGCGTTCCCCTTCACATGCTGAAAATTCCAGGAAAAAACTGCGGTCCCTGCACCCATTGCTGCAAGGTCCTCTACATCGAGGAGTTAAGCAAACCCGCCGGTCCGCTTTGCAGCAATTGCATGGTCGGGGGCGGCTGCAGCATTTACGTCAGCCGCCCGGCCGTTTGCCGGGAGTACGAATGTCAATGGCTATATGATCGCAATCTCCCGGCGACGATGCGCCCGGATAAGGTCGGCACGCTGCTCATGGACGATCCGGATTCCGACGAATATCACGCAGTTTGTGAAATCGAGAAACCCTTTGCCTGGCGCAATCCGCTCGTGTTCAAGCATCTTGTTTCGAT
>JAFAVH010000095.1 GCA_019242655.1 Methylobacteriaceae bacterium | reverse complement strand
TGAGCTCAGCACCCATCAAGCGCCGCGAAAGCTGCGGCAGGAAACTCATGAGCGCCGGCGATTCGACAACGCCCGAGCCGAGCGCATTGGCGACAACCACCTTGCCGCCGCGAATGGCATCGACCAAACCGGACGCGCCGAGATGTGAGTTCGCGTTGAGCTCGAGAGGATCGGCGAAATCGGCATCGATGCGCCGCCAGATCACGTCGGCGCGTTTCAGTCCAGCGATCGTGCGCACATGCGCAAGTCCGTCGCGCACGACAAGATCGGCGCCTTCGACCAGCAGAAAGCCGAGATAACGCGCGAGATGCGCTTGCTCGAAATAAGTCTCGCTAAACGGACCGGGTGTGAGCAGGCAAATGCGCGGTTCGCTGCGTTCGGCGCTTGCCGTCAGACCATTCTTGAATTCGCGGAAAAAGGGCGCCAGTCGCTCGACATTCATCTGCCGATACAGTTCGGGAAAAGCGCGTGATGATACCAAGCGGCTTTCGAGGGCATAGCCCATGCCTGAGGGCGCCTGGCTGCGATCGGACAAAACCCACCAGTGTCCATCGGGCCCACGGCCGAGATCGCAAGCATAAAGGTTGAGGAAACGTCCACCCGGCGGCTTTACGCCGACGAGCGGGCGCAAATAATCGGGGCTGCCGGTGATCGCCGCGGCAGGCAGCGCGCCGTCGCGAACCAGTTGTCCATCGCCGTAGATGTCGGCGAGAATCTGTTCGAGGAGTTCGGCACGCTGGCGAATACCCGCTTCGATCGTGCGCCACTCGTTATCCGGAATGAGCACCGGCAGGTAACTGAGAGGCCAGGCTCGTTCGTTCTTCTCGCCATAGGCGCGATACGAAACACCCATGTCGCGGATATGCCGGTCGGCGGCGGCGAAGCCGCGCTCGAGCTCGCCAGGCACGAGCGCGTCCAGCGCTTCGAAGAAGCGCGTCCAATGCGCGTGCGGGTATCCGTCGTGTTGCAGAAGTTCGTCCGCGATACCGGCAAGCGGCAGATAATTGTCGAATGTCAGTCGCGGCGATGCCGTCTCTGCAGAGCGCTTGCGGCGCGGTGACTGAATGGTGATGTTCATAGGCTAGGCGGCCGCCGCAGATCGAGTGTCAGTGGGAACTCGCCGGGCCGCTCTTCAGGCGGCAGGCTCACGAGACCCGGAGTATGTCCATAATCCTGGAATCGCGCGAGGCGGCGGGCTTCCGCCTCGTACGAATTCACAGGGAAAGTATCGTAGTTGCGACCGCCGGGATGTGCGACATGATAGACGCAGCCGCCGAGCGAGCGCCCAGTCCACACATCGATGACGTCGAAGGTCAGCGGTGCGTGTACGGGAATCGTCGGATGCAGACCGGATGCCGGTTTCCACGCCTTGAAACGCACGCCGCCAATGCCCTCACCTGTTACGCCGGTTGGACCGAGCGGCACACGCCGTCCATTGCAGGTGATAATGTGACGGTTCGGCACGTAACCCTGTGCTTTCACCTGCAGACGCTCGACGGAGGAATCGACGAAGCGCACCGTGCCGCCGCCGCTACCTTCTTCGCCGAGCACGTGCCAGGGTTCGAGCGCCTGGCGGATCTCGATCTTCACGCCGCCATGCTCGACGGCGCCGCAGAACGGGAAGCGGAATTCGCGCTGCGCCTCGAACCAGACCGGATCGAAATTGTAGCCCGCCTGTTCCAAATCGCCGAGCACGCTAGAAAAATCTTCCAAGACAAAGTGCGGCAGCATGAAGCGGTCGTGCAGCGCCGTTCCCCACCGCACGAATGTACCTTCCTGCGGCGCGCGCCAGAACCAGGCGAGCAGCGCGCGCACGAGCAATTGCTGCGCAAGGCTCATGCGCGAATCCGGCGGCATTTCGAATGAGCGGAACTCGACGAGACCAAGCCGCCCGGTCGGACTGTCGGGCGAATAAAGCTTGTCGATGCAGATTTCCGAGCGATGCGTGTTGCCGGTGACGTCGACAAGAAGATTGCGGAAGAGGCGGTCGACGAGCCAGAGCGGCGGCGTTTCGCCGGCTTCTCCATTTGCTTGCGGCTTCGGCACGTTGGCGAGCGCAATTTCGAGCTCGTACAAACCTTCGTGCCGCGCCTCGTCCATGCGCGGCGCCTGACTTGTCGGGCCGATGAACGGGCCGGAGAAGAGATACGACAGCGACGGATGCCGTTGCCAATAAAGCACGACGCTTTTCAGAAGATCAGGCCGGCGCAGGAACGACGAATCCGCCGGTTTTGCAGCGCCGACCACGACGTGATTGCCGCCGCCTGTGCCCGTGTGACGTCCATCGATCATGAATTTGTCGGCGCCAAGCCGCGTCTGGCGCGCTTCCTCGTAGACGCCGCGCGTGATGTCGACGCAGTCGCGCCACGAGGCGGCGGGATGCACGTTGACCTCGATGACGCCGGGATCGGGCGTCACTTTGATGACGTTGAGCCGCGGATCATGCGGCGGCGCGTAGCCCTCGACGTGAATCGGCGCGTTGTTTTCGCGCGCGGCGGATTCGATCGCGCCCAAAAGATCGAGATAGTCTTCGAGCTTCGCCACGGGCGGCATGAACACGCAGACTTTCCCGTCGCGCATCTCCACTGACAGCGCGGTGCGAACGGCGCCTTCAACCGCCTGCTGTTCGACGATATCCTGGCGTCCCGCTTCCGGCGCGCTTGCACCGACACTCGCCTGCGCGGCTTGGCGCGGGGCTGGCTCAGGCAATGGGCCGCGCTCTTCCAGCGGGTCTTGCTCGACGATGTATGGATAAGCTGCCGGCGCAACGTAAGGCAGCGACGACAAAGGCAAACGATAGCCGACGGGCGCATCGCCTGGCATGAGAAACAGCTTGCCGCGGCGGAACTGCCATTTCTCGCTCTGCCATTTGCGTTCGGCTTCGGCGTTCCACCGCTGCACAGGCAGGACGAAGCCGCGCGGGCTGGTCAGTCCGCGCTCGAACGTGCGGACCATCCGTGCACGCGTTTCCGCATCGTCGATTTTCGGATCAAGTGGATCGACATTGCCGGGAAGCTTACCTTCCTCGGCTATCCACTTCGCTGAATCTTCGAACGCGGGCGTGACGAAATCGGGATCAATACCAAGCTGTCTAGCGATGTTTCCGGCGAAGCGTTCGGCGGCCTCGGTGCTCTCGCCGCCTTTGGCGACCTCCACTTTCGTTTCACGCGCAATGAGATTCGGATTTTGCCAAAGAGGTTTGCCGTCGCGGCGCCAGTACAATCCGAAAGCCCAGCGCGGAAGGCTTTCGCCGGGATACCATTTGCCTTGCCCGAAATGCAGCAAGCCGCCGGGCGCGAAGCGATCGCGCAGACGCCGGATCAATTCGTCGGCGCGCTCGCGCTTTGTCGGGCCGACGGCGGCGGTATTCCATTCCGGCGCTTCGAAATCATCGATCGACACGAATGTCGGCTCCCCGCCCATGGTGAGCCGCATGTCGCCGGCGACCATGTCGCGATCGACCCGTTCACCAAGTTCGTCAAGACGCTGCCAATCCGCGTCTGCGAAGGGTTTCGTGATGCGCGGCGCGTCGGCGACGCGCGTGACATTCATCTCAAAGCCGAAATCGACGTTGGCCGGCTCGACCATGCCGGAGATCGGCGCGGCGGAGCGGTAATGCGGCGTCGCGGCGAGCGGCAGATGGCCTTCCGCGCAGAGGAGGCCCGAAGTGGCATCCAGACCGATCCAACCGGCGCCAGGAATGTAGACCTCCGCCCAGGCATGCAGATCGGTAAAGTCTTGGCGCGCGCCCTGCGGACCGTCCACCGGATCGATGTCGGCCTTCAGCTGGATGAGATAGCCGGAGACGAAGCGGGCGGCGATGCCGAGATGACGAAACGCCTGGACGAGCAGCCACGCGGAATCGCGACAGGAGCCCGAAGCCCGCTCCAGCGTCTCTTCCGTCGTCTGCACGCCCGGCTCCATCCGGATGACGTACCCGACGCGGTCGCGGACTTTGGCGTTCAATCCGGTGATGAACTGGACTGTGTTTTGCGGCGTACGGTCGATTTCGGCGAGGAATTCCTGCAGCCTCGGCCCGGCCGGCTCCACCTCGAGATAGGGCGCAAGATCGGCCGAGAGATCGGGATCATAGACGAACGGCGATTTTTCAGCCGTGTCCTCGACAAAGAAGTCGAAAGGGTTCCACACCGCGAGATCGGCGGTGAGATCGACCTCGATCTTGAACTCGGATGCCTTCTCCGGGAAGACCAGACGTGCCAGCCAATTGCCGTGCGGGTCCTGCTGCCAATTGATGAAATGCTTTTCGGGTAAGATCTTCAGCGAGTAGCTCGGAACGCGCGTCCGGCAATGCGGCGCCGGACGCAGGCGGATGACCTGCGGCCCGATCGCCACAGGGCGGTCATAACGGTAGTGGGTGACATGGTGCAGGGCCGCAAGGATCGACACAGTTTCTCCGGCGTTCGCGGGGCCGCAACGAAAGCAACCGATATGCCATTGGGCAAGCCCTAATGAGCACCGCCCCGCCGGAGCCACCGCCATTCCAGACGCGTAACATTCTCGGCGTCGAGATCAGCGTGGCACGACAGCGCGACGCAATCGATTTTCTTCTCCGGCGGCTTGAGGCGCGGCTGCCGATGCGGGTCGCCTTTGCCAACGCCAATCTGCTGACGGAAGTGTCGGCGCAGCCAGGCGGGGCGCGGCTGTTGGTCGACTTTCTCGTCCTCAACGACGGGATCGCCGTCGACCTCGCCTCGCTGGCGCTGTACCGGCACTGGTTTCCAGACAATCTCAACGGGACGGACCTCGTCCCGGCGCTGCTCGCGGCTTTGCCGCGGGGGGGTCGGGTATTTCTCTACGGCGCAAAGCCGGACGTGGTGGCCAAGGCGGCGGCGCATCTGGCGGAGCAGTATGGCTGCGTCGTCTGCGGCGCCGTGGACGGCTTTACGACCCTACCCGCGGAAAGCATTGCCGCCCAAGCTGCAGATGCGCGCCCGGATATCCTCCTTGTCGCGCTTGGCAACCCGCTCCAGGAGGAATGGATCGCCGCTCATGCGGCCGCGACGGGCGCGCCGCTCGCGATAGGCGTTGGGGCGCTATTCGATTTCATGGCGGGCGCGGTGCCGCGCGCGCCGGCGCCGATGCGGCGGCTGCGGCTCGAATGGCTCTACCGCTGGGCGCATGAGCCGGGCCGCCTGCGCCGACGCTACTCGATCGGAATGACGCGCTTTTCCGCCCGCGTGCTACGCCAGGGTTGGCATCGGGAGACATGACTTCGGCTTGCGCGAGACGCTGGCTTCGGGGCCTTCAGGATGAGGGCGTTTTTGCGCGTCGCGGTCGCAGCCGCTGCAGCCACTGCCAATGCATCACCGGCGACATCCGCTCGATCATCGTCGCGAACTTTGCATCGGAGCCAACAATGACGCGCGGCTGACGCCGTTCGACCGCACTCACGATCGTCTCGGCGGCAATCGCGGGCGGCAGCTTCAATTGCGCTTCGACCGGCCCGACCGCCGCTCGGAACTGCTCCTGTGTAATCGACTGCGGCGCCCGCGCGTTGCGCGCAATCGCGGTCGCAACGCCGCCGGGATGCACAACCGTCACGCCGACATGCGTTCCCTTCAACTCATGACGCAGCGATTCGGAAAAGCCGCGCACCGCGAACTTGCTGGCGCAATAGGCTGTCTGTCCGGGCGGCGCGATGATGCCGAAGATGCTTGATATGTTGACGATGCGCGCATCGTCGCTCGCCTTCAGCGTCGGCAGGAAGGCGCGCGTCATCCGTACGACGCCGAAGAAGTTGATCGCAATCAGCCACTCGAAGTCGTTCTCGCTCACCTGCTCGAACGTGCCGCCGAGTGCAACACCGGCATTGTTGACCAGAAGATCGACTCTCTCGTGCGCCTCGCGCACGACATTCGGAAATGCCGCGATCGCTGCGCGATCGCCGACATCGAGCCGGTGACACGTGATCTTTGTACCTTTCGCGCAGCTCTGTGCCGTCTCCTCGAGACCCGCCTCGTTGAGATCGGCCAAAGCGAGATGACAACCGCGCCGCCCCAATGATTGCGCGATCGCGCGACCGATACCGCTTGCCGCACCGGTGACGATGGCGGTACGGCCTTTGAGTTGCATGCGATCGGCCATTCTAGTTCCTTGTTGGACATTCCATTCCTCGCATGATCCCATCAGCGCTTGAAGGAGTGCAAATGTCCAACCAAACGGATGTGGTCATTGTCGGCGGCGGCCTCGCCGGGCTCGTTGCCGCGGCCGAAGTGGCGGATTCCGGCAGGCGCGCGATCATCGTCGATCAGGAAGGGGAGCAAAACCTCGGCGGACAGGCGTTCTGGTCGTTCGGCGGGCTCTTTCTTGTCGATTCGCCCGAACAGCGGCGGCTACGCATCCGCGATTCCCACGAGCTCGCATTGCAAGATTGGATGGGCACCGCCGGATTCGATCGGCCCGAAGATTATTGGCCGCGCCGTTGGGCGGAAGCCTATGTCGCCTTCGCCGCTGGCGAGAAGCGCTCCTGGCTTTATGAACGGGGCGTCCGCTTCTTTCCCGTCGTCGGCTGGGCCGAGCGCGGCGGCTATGGTGCGATCGGCCACGGCAACTCGGTGCCGCGTTTTCATGTGACATGGGGCACCGGGCCCGGCGTCGTCGCGCCTTTCGAGCATCGCGTGCGCGAAGCGGTCTCGCGCGGGCTCATCACGTTCAGATTTCGTCACCGCGTCGATGCAATCACCATCACGAACGGAGTCGTGGAAGGTGTCAGCGGAACGGTGCTCGAGCCGACAAATGTCGCGCGCGGCCAGTCGAGTTCACGGACAAAGATCGGCGATTTTGCATTGCGTGCTCAGGCTGTGATCGTTGCCGCAGGCGGCATCGGCGGCAATCACGCAATGGTGCGGAGGAATTGGCCCGCACGTCTCGGTCAGCCCCCGCACACGATGGTTGCTGGCGTGCCTGCCTATGTCGATGGCCGCATGATCGGCATTACGCAAAGCGCGGGTGCGCGGCTTATCAATTCCGATCGCATGTGGCATTATGTCGAGGGGCTTCGCAACTGGGATCCGATCTGGCCGAACCATGGCATCCGCATTCTGCCGGGTCCCTCGTCGATGTGGTTCGATGCGCGCGGCCGCCGTCTGCCGGTGCCGCTCTTTCCTGGTTTCGACACGCTCGGTACGCTCGAACATATCGGCAAGACCGGTTACGATTATTCCTGGTTCGTGCTGACGCAGAGTATCATCCGCAAGGAATTCGCGCTCTCCGGCTCCGAGCAAAATCCCGACTTCACAAACAAGGATTGGCGCATGGTGATGCGGCGCGCAATCGGCAAGGAAGCAACCGGGCCGGTTGAAGCTTTCAAGAAGAACGGCGTCGATTTCGTCGTGCGCAACAATCTCGCCGATCTCGTTGCAGGCATGAATGAGCTTGCCGGCGACGGGCTGATCGATCTCGACGCCATTACACAGGAAATCGTCGCGCGCGACCGCGAGATCACAAATCCTTTCAGCAAGGATACGCAGATCGTCGCTTTGCGGGGTGCACGCAATTACATCGGCGACAAGCTGATCCGCGTTGCGCCGCCGCATCGGATTCTAGATCCTGCGCATGGACCGTTGATCGCGGTGAGGCTCAACATCCTCACGCGCAAAACATTAGGTGGTCTGGAAACCGACCTCGATGGCCGCGTATTCGGCGGCGTCGGCCGGACGATCCCCGGCCTTTATGCGGCGGGGGAGGTATCAGGCTTCGGCGGCGGCGGCGTGCACGGCTACCGCTCGCTCGAAGGTACGTTTCTTGGCGGCTGCATTTTCACCGGCCGAGCGGCCGGCCGTGCCGCAGCGCGTGCGGTCGGCTGATCTCTTCAGTCGCTCAAAAAGCCGAAATGTCGGCGATGTCGCGGAACATTACGGGATAGCAGAGGACGTTGCCGCCGTCGCACCAGAGCCGGGCTACCCCGGTTGATGCGGAGCGCCCTTCCGCGGGCAACGCCATCGGCTCGCCTGGGCCGAAATAGCCGCGCGTTCCTTCTTTCAGCGCGCCAGGCGACAGAAAGGTCTGCGCATTCGCTGTGCCGGCCAGGCCGAGAATTAGAACCGCAGTCAACGTTCCAAGAACCGTCCGCATCTTTTCGCTCCCTCGCGATGCGCCGCAGCGCCCCCGGCATGGTTAAGCCGTCTCTATACTGCAACGCCTAGCTCGGCAATTGGTTCGCCGGCGTGCGGTCGCGCACACTCAAGTGTCGGGCATGCCGCCGACGATCTCCTTCGCGGCGCGTTCGATCAGCCGGGCCACGCGCTTCTCCTCCTCCGAGGTCCAGGCGCCACGATGCATGCCGAGAGCCTGGCGCAGCGTGTGCACCGCCTCGCGAACACTGTCGGGCGTCGCGCGCGCACCGAGGGCACTTGCGGCAAGGTCCATGCGCTGCATCACCCCATTCACCGCGGCCTCGTTTTCCTTGAGATAGGCCTCGCCGGAGGGGTTGGTCGCGTAGAGCTTCTTGCCGCCTTCCGCCGATTCGCTGCGGATCAGGTCCTGCTCTTCGAGAAGGGTGAGCGTCGGGTAGACTGCGCCAGGGCTTGGCGCATAAGCTCCGCCGAACTTCTCCTCAATGGACCGGATGAGTTCGTAACCGTGACTCGGCTTTTTCGCGATCAGCGCCAGCAAGGCGAGGCGAAGGTCGCCCTGGCCGAACATGCGGCCGCCGAAGCGCCCGCCCCCGCGCCCGAACGCGCCGGCCCAGCGCTCGGCGCCAAACCGCTCATGCCGCCAGCCGCGATGGCCGTGCCCGAAGGCATCGCCGCGCGAGCGGCACAGTCCATAGTAAAACATGGAAAGCCTCTTCCGTCTGCTCTCAAGATGCAGATAAAGATATATCTTTCAGACGAGTCGTCAAGCACTTTAGTCGGTATCGCTATGACGATTGTGATGATGCCGGTGCCGCTGGTGTTCCTGCTCCGCGGCAGGGACAGGTTGGGATACAGGCGTGATCGCCGGCACGGTGGCGTGCTCATGCGGCCGCCGTTGGTCGCGCACGAGCTCGGCCGCCATCTGCAGGGCCGTGCCGAAAGACAGAGCCATAACGCAAAGTATCGCGTACTTGCTCTGTGAGAGCAGCGCTTCCTTAAAGAAGTCGTTCGATCCCCAAGTCGTCGTCGCGAGGGTGTTTGCGGTCATCTGGTTCACGTAAATCGCCGCGGCCGCCAAAGCCGTGGCCACGATATTGCAGATCAGTCCCGCGATGCTGAGAATAATGCGCAGCCGATGCCGCATGCCTCGTCCCCCTCGCATGCGAGACTTGCACCGTCGCCGCCTATGTCAAGCCTTACCAATCGACGCGATATTTCCGCTTGCGAACGCTCGGTACCAGACGCTGATGGCGGTAGCGCCGCGCAATCGGCGGATTGCCTTGCGCATTGGCGCCGAGCGTCTGCGGATAGGGATCGGCATTCAGGCGCTGATGCCGGCTACCAGTGAACGGCCGCGGATCGAGCGGCGCGGCATTGCCGCCAAGGGTTTGGGGAAACGGGGTTGGAAGCAGCCGCTGTCCTTGCGCCAATGCAGGAGGATCTGAGGCGAGCGCCAGCGCCATGGTGAGGGCCGGAATCAAAATTCCTGCCCGTCCCCGTCGTTTCGAAGATGCCGTCGCTCTCATGACATGTGATCTAGGCCACACGGTTGTGCGGAGAACCCGTTAGCTTGTACGAAGCGGTATTTGGAGAGGAAATTGGAGACATGAATCTTCCGGCAATCGTCACCGTCTCCGCCACGATGCCGCTGTTTGCGGCGGTCCTCGGCGAGGATGCACAGAGCGGCAAGGACGACCTCATCGCTGTTCTCTATGTCGCGGCGGTCGGGCTGCTCTTCTCGTTTGCCGCGCTTCTCGGCGATATGCTCGACCTGACCTCCTGGTTCGGGCTGTTGCCGCCCGACGTTTATACCCTCTTCTGAACCCGCTCCGGATTTACGCTCTCGCCGATTTGAAATCGCGTGACCTTCCCAGCCTTGATTGCCGCGCTAGCTTAGCGTCCGGGCGAGGGAAACAGCTCGCCTCGTTGGAGGATTGTGTACCATGAAGACCACGTTTGCTTTGGTCGTCGCCGGGTTGCTGGCGGCAGGACCTGCTCTCGCGCAAGGGACGGCAGGCGGAACCCCGAATACCGGCCCGCAAGGCACCGGCAATTTCGTCTCCGGCAAGCCGGGCGATCCTGCTGCACCGGGCACGGCTAAATCCGGTTCCAATACGAGTGGCGCAGGCGCAGGCGCGAATTCGACGTCGTCCGGCGATATGGGCGGCACGAACGCCAGCAAGAAGTAACTGAGCAATAACGGTGTACGACTCTAGCGGCGGGGCGAAAGCCTCGCCGTTTTCATTCGCAAGGCTCGTCCTGCGGATGCATGCAACCTTCTTGCTTTCACGTGATTAAAACGGCGCATCATCTGTGCGAAGGCGCCGCAATGGAGCCCGTCGATTTTCGTCGCTCCCCCTTCTTTTCCGCCGGCTTTCTCCGCCGCTTGCAAAAGATGATTCCCACCGCGCATGGGCCGGCGACCGACATCGAGCGCGCGATCGAACGGGCGCTCGCCCGAATTGCCGCAATTTTTAGTGCGATCGGGCGCCGCTAAGCAGCCTACTCCTTGGCCTCGGCCGGCTTCGGCGTTCCGCTCGTGCTCTGTTTTGAGAAGGGCGACGTTGACTGCACCTCCTTTGGCCTGACCTTCTTCGGTTTCTTCTTCTCGCGATTGCTTCG
>JAFAVH010000317.1 GCA_019242655.1 Methylobacteriaceae bacterium | reverse complement strand
GATTTCTCGCACTCTGGTCGAAGGCGAAGGGCAATTCGCGCGCGGAGGTGATCGGCATCAGCGGGATGTCAGCAACCGCACTCCTTCTCAATACCACGAATGCCGATGTTAAATCGCTGAAGGATTTCTCGCCGAAAGACCGCATTGCGATGCCAGGCATAAAGACGTCGCTCTCGGCAGTCGTGTTGCAGATGGCAGTTGCCAAGGAGTTCGGCGCGGACAATTACGCCAAGCTCGATCCGCTCACGGTCGGCATTCCGCATCCCGAGGCTTACGCTGCGCTCACGTCGGGGAAGACCGAGATCGACGCGCATTTTGCCTCGCCGCCATACGCCAATCTCGAGCTGCAGAATTCGCGCGTGCACACAATCGTCAATTCGGTCGACCTCTTCGGCAACATCACGCTTGACGTGGTGTTTGCGCCGAAGCGCTTCGCCGATGCCAATCCGAAGACGATCGAAGCGTTTCTTGCGGCTTTCGACGAAGCCTGCGCTTTCATCGCGAGCGACCCCAAAGGCGCCGCGGAGATTTTCACCCGGAGCCTAAAGACCAAGATGAGCGTGGATGAAGCGCTGCCGATGGTGCAGGACCGCGATACCAAGTTTTCGTCGACACCGAACGGCATCATGACCTTTGCCAACTTCCTCGCGACCACCGGCGCGATGAAGCAAAAAGCGGCGGTTTGGACGGATCTGTTCGTTCCGCAATTGCACGGACGAAAGGGAAGCTGACCGATCAAGCCTTGCGCAGAGCCGTCGAAAGTTCGCCGATGTCGCGCGCGGCCATGTTCAACGCGTAGTGTAGCGCGTGTGCCTGAACGCGGTGACGCTCCGGCAGGGATTTCTGCCTTTGCGCCGCAACACGT
Source organism: Methylobacteriaceae bacterium (assembly GCA_019242655.1). Lineage (GTDB taxonomy): Bacteria > Pseudomonadota > Alphaproteobacteria > Rhizobiales > Beijerinckiaceae > JAFASC01. Next base: position 10,449 of record JAFAVH010000317.1, on the reverse strand, counting down.
TCGCCGTTCTGCGGCTCGATCAGCGGGCGAAGCGCGTCGCTTGAAAGAACCGGATTGCCGGTGTGCTCCGCCTCGTGAAAGGCGCGCACGGCAAATGTCACGGACCCGCTGAGCCTTCCTACGAAAGATTGCAGCTGCGCGAGCCGCTCCTTGTCGCTGCGCTCCCATCTCGAGGTCTGGATGAGACGGAAGAGGTTGCGCGTTTGCACCCGCGCCTCATCCTGCAACTTCCTGGCAAGCGCTTTGTCCGAATTCGAAGCGGCCTGCAGCGCGGCGATCTGAAGATCGAGCACGTCACGGCTGAGCGCTTCCGCCTCATCCTCGGAGCGACGCGGCAGCAAAATCCAAGACATCGCGACGGCAATCGCTGCGCCAAGGCCGATCTCGACGATACGCAGCAACGCGGCGTTCACCGCGCCATAGCCGGCCGGCTCGGCCGAGAGGACGATGACCGCGGCGATGGGCGCGGTGCGATACCCCTCACGCCAGGCGGCGAGCACACCAAGCGGCGCCAACGTCGCAAGGAGAATGACGATGTCGGGCACCTGCCACATGCGCGCAAACGACATTCCGAGCGCGATGCCGGCGCCGAGCAGCGTACCGGCGAACCGATCGGCGCCCGCCTGAAGCGCGGCGCCGGGAAGCGGACGCGCAACAATGATGGCGCTCAGCGCCGCCCAATAAGCTTCCGGCAGGTGAACCGCCGCAGCGATCCCAAAAGATAAAACCGCCGCCGCAACCATGCGCAGCTGCGGCACGCAGCGCGCGAGCGCTCTACTCCGCAGCATTTCGAATCGTCGAGGCGCTTGCGTCCGCCGGAGCGATCGCCGCAACGACTTTTTCCATCAGCTCCGACGCGACTCGGAGGACGTCACGCTCCGCCGGAGTCAGCACGCGCACCATCGCGTCGGCCAGCCGGTGGCGTCGCTCCAAGAGATCGGCGGCGAGCGTTTCGCTGCCCTTGGCGGTGAGGACGATCAAGGTCTGCCGCCCGTCGGCGGGATCAGGGGTCCGGCATATGAGGCCGTCCGATTCGAGCGCCGACAACAAGCGGGTTAGCGATTGCGGCTGAATGCCGAGTTCGCCCGCAAGACCCGCGCCGGTCATCGCGCCGTTGCGCTGCAAAAGCGCAAACACCATCAGCTTGGAATGGCTGAGCGCGCCGGACGCGCGTGTCGAGCGAAGCTGACGGGTCAACCGCAGGGAGGCGCGATGCAGGCCGGTTGCGACGGCGAGCTCACCCGACGCTGTCCGCGATTTGCTCATTCATAAGATTTAGCTTATAAGATGCGCTGCCGTCAACAAGGAGGTTTGCACCAGGCGGCGCCTAAGTAGAACGCCGAAGCTTAGTGAACGCGCTTTTGTGACGCGCCACGCCGCCCGGCAGGGCCGGTAAGGACAAGCTTGCCAACATTTAATCTTGGAACGCCCTCTCGAAGCTGGTGCCCGAACCTGCGTACACCCTAAGTTCACATGGTTATTGGTGAAATGCGCCGGCGGGCCGTCGCTTGAAGGAGATTAAATGCGTCGCGGGCTGCGATGGGTGCTGATCTTGGTGGGGCTGGCGGGCCTCGCGGTCCTGTTGTCGCCAATCGTGCTGCCGACCCGCGCCCCCGAGACACCGCAATTCGGCGGCGGCCGGGGCGCTCGCGGCGGCGGAGCCGGCGGCAACGGTCCTCCAATCTCCGTGCTCGCCGCGACGGCGAAAGTTGCGGACGTGCCGATTTACGTCGATGCAATCGGCACTGTGCGAGCGCTCAACACGGTTACCGTGAACGCGCAGGTCGACGGCCAGATCACCGAGATCAATTTCAAGGAAGGCCAGGACGTAAAGAAGGGCGACGTGCTCGCCCGCATCGATCCGACTCTCTATCAGGCGTCATACGATCAAGCGGTTGCGAAGAAAGCGCAGGATGAAGCGCAACTCACCAACCAGAGGCGCGACCTTCAGCGCTACACGACCCTGTTGCAGACCAACGCCGCCAGCCGCCAGCAGGTCGACACGCAGCAAGCCAGCGTCGATCAGATGCTCGCCCAGATCCGCGTCGATCAGGCGCTGATCGACAGCGCCGCGAAGACCTTGAGCTATACGACGATCACGTCGCCCATCGACGGCCGCACCGGCATCCGCAATGTCGATGTCGGCAATCTCGTGCGCTCGGGCAATGCAACGGGCATCGTCACGCTCACGCAAATTCAGCCGATCTCGGTGCTCTTCAACATTCCCCAGCAGCAATTGCCGCAGGTCATCGCGGCGCAGACGCGTGGTCTGGTGCAAGTCGATGCGCTCGACGGCGCTTCCTCCGCAACGCCCGTCGATCGCGGCGCGCTGCAAGTCGTCGACAACCAGATCGATCAGACGACCGGCACGGTCCGTCTCAAGGCCGAGTTCCCGAACCCGAAGCTGGCGCTGTGGCCCGGCGCTTATGTCAATATCCGGCTTCTTGCCGACACGCTGAAACAGGCGACCGTCGTGCCGATCGCTTCCGTGCAGCGCGGGCCGAAGGGACCCTTTGCCTATGTCGTGCAGCCGGGCGACACGGTGGCGATGCGCGACCTCACGCTCGGACCGCAGGACGACACGCAAGCGGTGGTGCGCTCCGGGCTCGCGGCGGGCGATCGTGTCGTAACGGCCGGCTTTGCCCGCCTCAATGAAGGAGCGCGCGTGAGCGTCGCCGCCGCGGACGAGCCGGCGAGCGGCGCTGCGCCCGCTTTGCATCAGGGCGGCGGCGCAGCACCTCCCGGTGCGGAAGGCGGCCGCCGCGGCGGCGGTGAGCGCAGGCGCCGGCAAGGCGCCGATGCCAATGCCGCGGCGCCTCCGAGTGCGGCGCCTCCCAATGCTGCGCCCGGCCCGACGGCGAGCTCGGCGCCGGGCTCTGCACCGAGTTCCGCACAATGAGCGTATCGGCGCCCTTTATCCGGCGGCCGATCGCGACATCCCTGCTTGGCTTCGCCGTCCTCCTCGGCGGCTTCCTCGGCTACAATCTCCTGCCGGTCTCATCGCTGCCGCAGGTCGACTTCCCGACGATCCAGATAACCACGCAATTGCCCGGCGCCAATCCGGACACGCTGGCGGCGCTGGTCACCGCGCCATTGGAGCGGCAGCTCGGCCAGATTCCGTCGCTGACGACGATGACCTCGTCGAGCGCATACGGATTGAGCCAGATCACGCTGCAATTCGATCTGTCACGCGACATCGATGCCGCGGCCCAGGACGTGCAGGCCGCAATCAACGCCGCCGCATCGACCTTGCCGCGCAACCTGCCCTATCCGCCGGTTTACTCGAAGGTGAATCCGGCCGATGCGCCGATCCTCACGATCGCGCTTACCTCGAACAGCTATTCGACGCGGCAGCTTTCCGATCTCGTCGACACGCAGCTCGCGCAAAAACTCAGTCAGGTTTCCGGCGTCGGGCACGTATCCGTGCAGGGCGGCGTGCGCCCGGCGGTGCGCATCCAAGCCGACTTCGTGCGATTGAATGCGTACGGCCTCGGCCTCGAGGATTTGCGCAGCGCCATCGCGAACGCCAACGTCGCCGGGCCAAAAGGCGCGCTCGACGGCCCGCAGCAATCCTACACGCTTGCCGCCAACGACCAGATTACCGCCGCGGCCGCCTACCGCGATGTGGTGATCGCCTATCGCAACGGCGGGCCGGTGACGATCGGCGCCGTCGCCGACGTTCTCGACGGGCTCGAGAACGACAAGATCGGCGGCTGGTTCAACGGCGAGCCGGCGGTGATCGTCGACATCCAGCGTCAGCCCGGCGCCAATGTGGTCGAAACTGTCGGGCGCGTCACGAGCGAACTCAACAAGCTGCAAAAGACATTTCCCGCCGGCATCAAGCTCACCATCGTTCACGACCGCACCCAGACGATCCGCGCCTCGATCCACGACGTACAGTTCACGCTGATCGTGTCGGTTGCGCTCGTCGTGCTCGTCGTGTTGCTTTTCCTGCGAACCTGGCAGGCGACGGTGATCGCCGGCGTGGCGCTGCCGCTGTCGCTCATCGCCACGTTCGGCGTGATGTATTTCTGCGGCTTCAGTCTCGACAATCTGTCCTTGATGGCGCTGACGATCGGCACCGGCTTCGTCGTCGACGATGCGATCGTCATGATCGAGAACATCCATCGCCACATCGAGGACGGCGAAGATCCGTTCACCGCCGCGCTCGAAGGCGCGCGCGAGATCGGCTTCACCGTGATCTCGCTCACGCTCTCGCTCATCGCGGTCTTCATCCCGCTCCTGTTCATGACTGGCATTGTCGGGCGAATGTTCCGCGAATTCGCACTGACGCTGACGATTGCAGTCGTGACGTCGGCAATCGTCTCGCTGACGCTGTCACCGATGATGTGCGCGCGGCTCTTGCGCCGCCATGCGAGCGAGCACGAGAGCCGGCATGCGACGCGCTTCGCCGCGGCGGGACGGGCGCTCGACTACGTCCTTGCCCGCTATCGCGCCAGCCTCGAATGGGTCTTGTCGCACCGCGCGTTGATGCTTATCGTCACGTTCGGCACGCTCGCGGCAACGCTGTATCTTTATGTAGTCATCCCCAAAGGTTTCCTGCCGCCGCAAGACACCGGTCTCCTCGTCGCAACGACATCGGCCGAGCCGACCGTATCTTTCGCGGAGATGACGCGGCTGCAGAACATTCTCGCCGATCGCGTTCGGCGCGATCCCGATGTCGCGAACGTCATTTCAACGGTGGGCGTCGGCGCGCAGAATGCGACGCCCAATGCAGGACGTATCGCGATCACGCTGAAGCCGCGCGATACGCGACGCGCTGATGCGCAGGAGATTCTTACGCGCCTGCAGGCCGATGCCGCCGATGTTCCTCAGATCGGCGCGACATTCCAGAGCGTGCAGGACATTCAGATCACCACGCGCGTCAGCCGTGCGCAGTACCAATACACATTGACCGGAACGAACCAGGACGAGGTTTCGCAATGGGCAGACCGGCTGTCCGACGAGCTTCGTCACTCGCACGCGCTGATGAATGTAGCCTCCGAGTCCGAGCAAGGAGGGCTTCGCTATCAGCTCGCCGTCGACCGCGAGAAAGCCGGCACGCTCGGCGTGACGATGCAGGCGGTCAATGATGCATTGTACGACGCATTCGGCCAGCGCCAGGTCTCAACGATTTATGCGCAGGCGAATCAGTATCGCGTGATCCTGGAAGCATCGCCGATCTATCAGCAGAACACTGCGGCCTTGTCGAAGCTTTACGTCGGTTCGATCTACGGCACGCAGGTACCGCTCGCGACCTTCACGCATTTCGAAAACACGACCGCCCCGCTGTCGATCGGCCACCAGGAGCAGTTTCCGGCCGTGACTGTCAGCTTCGATCTTGCCGGCGGCGCTTCGCTCAGCGACGCCGTCGCCGCGGTCTCGCAAGCTCAAAGTGCCATCGGCATGCCGGACACGATTACCGGCAGCTATTCCGGCGATGCCGCGGAATTTGCGCGCTCACTCAAGGGCGAGCCGTGGCTCATCCTGGCAGCCGTCGTCACCATCTACATCGTGCTCGGCGTGCTCTACGAAAGCGCCATCCATCCGATCACGATCCTCTCGACATTGCCGTCCGCCGGCGTCGGCGCCCTGCTCGCGCTTATGCTTTTCCGCATGGACCTGTCGCTGATCGCGCTGATCGGCATCGTGCTGCTCATGGGCATCGTCAAGAAGAACGCGATCATGATGATCGACTTTGCGCTCGATGCGGAGCGAACGCGCGGCCTGCCGCCGGATGAAGCGATCCTTGAAGCATCGCTCCTGCGCTTCCGCCCGATCATGATGACGACGCTCGCCGCTTTGTTTGGTGCATTGCCGTTGGCGCTCGGCCACGGCACCGGATCGGAATTGCGCATTCCGCTCGGCATTACCATCATCGGCGGGCTTCTGTTGAGCCAGTTGGTGACGCTCTACACGACGCCGGTGATTTACCTCGTGCTGGAGCGTGTGAGGCACCGCGTATCAGGCCCGCGCCTGCAGGCGATCATGGAGAATGAAGAGCCGCCGGTACGACGCGAGGCGGCGGAATGAATTTCTCCGACGTCTTCATCCGCCGTCCGGTCGGCACAATCCTGATCTCGATCGGCATCCTGCTTGTCGGGATTGTCGCGTACCGGCTCTTGCCGGTCGCAAGCCTTCCGTCAGTCGACATTCCGACAATTCGCGTCAGCGCGTCCCGTCCGGGTGCCGATCCGGCAACCATGGCGGCGAGCGTGGCGGCGCCGCTCGAGCGGCGGCTCGGTGAGATTGCCGGCGTCACCGAGATCACCTCCGTGAGCTCGCTCGGCACGTCGATGATCACGATTCAGTTCGATCTCACCCGCAATGCCGACGGCGCGGCGCGCGACGTGCAGGCCGCGCTCAACGCGGCGGCGACCGATCTGCCTTCCGATCTGCCGACGCTGCCGATCTTCAAGAAGACGAATCCCGCCGCGGCGCCGATCCTCGTTCTCGCACTTACATCCGACACGCTGGGTGCAAGCGAAATCTACGATGCGGCCGACACCGTGCTCGCGCAACGCCTTTCGCAGGTCGACGGCGTTGCCGAAGTCAGCGTCAACGGCGCCGATCAGCCGGCGATGCGCATCCGCGCCGATCCGCAACGTCTAGCCGCGATGGGCGTGAGCCTCGAAGACATCCGCAACACGATCACGAACGCGAATTCGCTCGCGCCGCTCGGCGTGATCGACAGCGACGAGCGTGCGCACTCGCTTGGCGCCAACGGGCAACTGACGACGCCCGAAGATTTCGACAATCTCATCGTGCGCAATTCGAACGGCGCCAGCGTCCGCCTGTCCTCCGTGGCGGACATACAGCGGGGCGTGCGCAACACCCGCTCCTCGGCGACGTTCAACGGCAAGCCCTCCGTCCTGCTTGTGGTCACAAAGCAGGCCGGCGCGAATGTCATCGACACGGTCGACCGCGTCTATGCGCTGCTTCCCGAATTGAAGCGCTGGATTCCCGGCGGCATCAATATCGACGTTCTCACCGATCGCACCAAGACGATCCGCGCCAGCGTCGCCGAGCTGCAGCTCACGCTCGCCGTTACCATCGTCCTCGTCATGCTGGTCGTTTACGTTTTCCTGCGCCGGACGCCGCCGACATTGGCTGCCGGCGTGACCGTGCCCCTGTCGCTCGCGGGAACCGCCGCGGCAATGTGGTGCGTCGGGTTTTCCATCGACAACATCTCGCTCATGGCGTTGGTCATCTCCGTCGGCTTCGTCGTCGATGACGCGATCGTGATGATCGAGAACGTCTTCCGCAACATCGAAGCCGGCATGACACCGTGGCAGGCCGCGCGGACCGGCTCTCGGCAGATCGGCTTTACGGTCTTCTCCATCTCGCTCTCGCTGATCGCCGCGTTCACGCCCCTTCTGTTCATGGGCGGGCTGGTCGGCCGGCTTTTCCGCGAGTTCTCGGTGACGCTTGCTTTTGCGATCGTCGTCTCGACGTTCGTTTCGCTGACGATCACGCCGATGATCTGCGCCCATTTCGTCAAGCATGACACGCGCGTGACATGGTTCGACCGGATTGTCGAAGGCCTGCTTGGAAGAATGGTCGCCGCGTACTCGGCGAGCCTCGAAATCGTGCTGCGGCGGCGCGGCTGGACGCTCCTCGTGGCACTTGCGACCGTCGCCGCGACCGTGGTGCTTTTCGTTAAAACGCCGAAGGGCTTCTTCCCGCAGGACGATACCGGATTCATCTTCGGCATGACGGAAGCGGCGAGCGACATCTCTTTCTCGGCGATGGCGAAGTTGCAGCAGCGCGCCGCCGACATCGTGCGTGCCGATCCGGCTGTCGCAAGCGTCGGCTCGTCGGTCGGCTCCTCCGGCTTCAATGCCTCCGTCAATCAAGGCCGGCTGTTCATCAGCGTCAAGCCGATCGAGCAGCGCGATAACCTGCCGATCACGCGCGTCGTCGACCGGCTGCGGCAGAAGCTCGGTCACGTCGCCGGCATCAGCACGTTCCTTGTGCCGACCGCCGACCTTCGCATCGGCGGCCGCCAAAGCAAGGCGCAATATCAATTCACGTTATGGGATCAAGATTTCGACGAACTCGCCCGCAACGTTCCGGTGATTTTGGAACGCATCAAACAAATCCCCGGCCTGCGCGATGTCTCGACCGACCGCGAATCGAACGGGCTCGAGGCCAATGTAGTCGTGGACCGCAGCGCGGCGTCGCGGCTCGGGGTGCAAGTCCAGGCAATCGACGATACGTTGAACGATGCTTTCGCGCAGCGTCAAATCGCGACCGTCTACACGCCGCGCAATCAATATCGCATTGTCCTCGAAATCGATCCGAGCCTGCAAAAGTCGCCGCGCGACCTCGATCAAGTTTACGTGCCTGCGAATACCGGACTGCAAGTGCCGCTGTCGACGATGAGTAAGGTTGAGACGCGCACCGCCGCCCTCGTGATCAACCACCAGGGACAATTTCCCTCGATCACCATCACCTACAATCTCGCACCCGACGTGATGATCGCCGACGCAACAAAGGCGATCACGGATGTGATGGCCGGCATGCATCTGCCTGACGGATTGCAGGCGGATTTCGCCGGCGATGCGCGCGCCTTCCAGGCGAGCGCTGGCGCGCAGCCGCTCTTGATCGTCACCGCGCTTCTTGCCGTCTATATCGTTCTCGGCGTTCTCTACGAGAGCCTCGCGCATCCCCTAACGATCATTTCCACCCTGCCCTCCGCCGGTCTCGGTGCGCTGCTCGCGCTGCAATGGACGCACACCGATCTGTCGATCATCGCGTTTATCGGCATCATCCTGCTTATCGGCATCGTCAAGAAGAACGGCATCATGCTCGTCGATTTCGCACTCGATGCGGAACGGCGGCGCGGGATGGCGCCGCTCGACGCGATTCGCGAGGCCTGTCTCGAGCGTTTCCGGCCGATCCTCATGACCACGTTGGCGGCGCTTCTCGGCGCGCTGCCGCTGATCATCGCGGCGGGACCGGGATCGGACTTGCGGCGGCCGCTCGGCATCACCATCGCCGGCGGGCTTGTCGTTTCGCAGGTGCTGACGCTTTACACGACCCCCGTCATCTATCTCCTGCTCGACACGCTGCATAACCGCCGACGGCGTGCGCGCGCGGCGCTGCCCGTCCCCATAAGCGTGCCGGCGGAGTGAAACGCTCACGCGCTCTCACGTAGTTGTGACGAGTCTTTTTCGCCTGATTCGCCTATATAAGAGCGTTCTTGGTGACGGAGAATTCGGCTGATGACGGCGTTGTGGCGCGACAGAACCGGTGCATTTTCCTGGTTGCGCACCGTCGCGCTCGTTGCCGCGATCGCACCGGCTTTGTGGCTCGTCTGGCTGGCGCTGACGCATGATCTCGGCTCGCGCCCGATCAACGCCGCGATCCATTTCACTGGCACATGGACGATTCGCTTCCTGATCGCGACGCTCGCGGTGACGCCGCTTCGCGTGCTCGGGCGTTGGCCGAAGCTCATCGGCATTCGCCGCTATCTCGGGCTGACGACGTTCGGCTATGCGGCGCTGCATCTGACACTCTACATCCTCGATCAGCATTTTGATCTCATCCACGTCGCAGCGGAGATCGCGCTGCGCTTTTATCTCCTGATTGGGTTCGTCGCCTTCATCGGGCTTTGCATCCTCGCCGCGACGTCGACAGATGCGTCGATCAAGCGGCTCGGCGCGCAACGCTGGACGAAGCTGCACAAAGCCATCTTCATCCTGACGCCGCTCGCAATCGTGCATGCTTTCCTGCAAGCGAAGATCGATGTGACGGACGCAACGATCATTGCCGCATTCGCGGTGCTGCTCATCGCGCTGCGTCTGTTGAAACGCTACGGCAATGCTGAGAATCCGGTCGCCGTCGCTGCCGTGGCGCTTGGCGTCGCGCTCGCAACCGCGCTTATCGAAGCGGCATGGTTCGCGCTGCTTACCGGCGTCGATCCGCGGCTCGTGCTCGAAGCCGATCTCGACATCACCATGGCGCGCCCCGTTTGGTACGCGCTTGGCGCCGGCCTTCTCGTGACGCTTATCGCGATCGTGCGCCGCAATGCCCGCCGCAAGGCCGGCCAGGGTCAGCCGATGCGCGTGCGCACGGCCTGAGGCGAACGCCGCTTCCCAAGCTGCGCCCGTTCACCTAATTATCAGCGCCTCACGTCACGTGAACCGAGGCGCCCATGTCCTTCGTCTTTCCCGTCACCACGCCAAGCGTCGCTGTCGTCGGCGAGTCGGCGCGTTTCCCGGTGCGGCGCATTTTCTGTGTCGGCCGCAACTACGCGGCGCATGCGCGCGAGATGGGCAAGGACCCGGACAAGGAGCCGCCGTTCTTCTTCACCAAACCCGCCGACGCGGTGGTCGAGAGCGGCACCACCATCCCCTACCCGCCAGAGACGAAGAACCTGCACTACGAGATGGAACTTGTCCTGGCGATTGGCCGCGAAGGCTCGAACATCCCGCCCGAACGCGC
>JAFAVH010000188.1 GCA_019242655.1 Methylobacteriaceae bacterium | reverse complement strand
AAAAGCCGATGACCGCGCTGTTGCGGTGCAGCATAAATGCGCCTTCTGAGGCGGAAAGTCAACATCAGCGAAGCGAGGGCTACGCGGTTCGAAAGCCAATCCTCCATCGTCGGACGTGGCGTTCTCGCAGGGGCCGGGCGCATATGCTGTGTTTCCGCGCGAGAGCGGACATAAGGAGTGGAACGCGGTGATCATTCGGAAAGAAAAACCGTCTGATGTAGCCGACATTCGCGCTGTAGTTCAGGCCGCATTCCTCCGTGCGGCCGAAGCGAACCTCGTCGATCGGCTTCGTGCCGACGACATCGAGACAATTTCTTTAGTGGCAACGGCAGACGATCGCGTCGTAGGGCATATCATGATGTCGCAAATGGGCGCGCCATTTCGCGCCCTCGGCCTTGCTCCAGTATCAGTCCTTCCGGATCGACAACATGAAGGCATCGGCAGCCGGCTCATCCGCGTTGCTTTAAGCCGAGCGTCGAAAGAAGGTTGGGATTGCGTCTTTGTGGTTGGGGCGCCGCGATTCTATGAACGGTTTGGATTTCGTTCGGCGCTTGCAGCGGGTTTTACCTCCCGTTTTGCGGGAGGCAACTTCATGGCATTGGCACTCTCAGGACCGCTTCCGGTGGCGTCAGGCCAGATCGACTACGCGCCCGCCTTTGCCGATCTCTAGGGTTTTGTTGGGCGCTATCGCCGGCGCGTGATCTCGAACAGGAACCAATGCCGACGCTCCGCCTCGTCGATCCAAACTTCGATGAGACTTGCGGTCGCGACATCCTTGTGTTCGTCGCAAAGGTCGTGCACCTCGCGCAGACGATGCACGAAATCCATGTTGTCGTCGCGCAGCTCCGCGATCATATCCTGCGGATCGACAAAGTCGGCATCATTATCTTTGACGCGCTGCAGTCGCGCGATGTGGCCGATCGAGCGAAGCGTCGTGCCGCCGATCTTTCGCACGCGTTCGGCCATGTCGTCGGTCGTAGCGAAAATCTGATCGGAATGCTCGTCGAGCAGGAGATGATAATCGCGGAAATGCGGGCCGCTCATGTGCCAGTGGAAATTCTTGGTCTTGAGATACAGAGCGAATGCATCGGCGAGCAGCTCGTTCAGCGCGCCGGAAATATCCTTGGTGGCATTGGACTTAAGATCGGTCGGCGTTTTCAAAGGTGCTTTGGCGCGCTCTTCCAGAGCCTTGCGGTCGGCCATCTTTCCTCTCCTTCAGGCGGATTGCGGTTCGATGCGGGGCCATATAGGGCGCTTGGCCGCGCATGACGAAAAATCCGTACTATTCCGGCCCGCCCTCCGACCATTTCGATGGCACGCGCTTCTTCTATCCCGGCCATCCGACGGACCGGAGCCGCTTCGATCTCCTGAAGTGGAAATTCGGCGGGGGAAAGCGACCGCCTTGGCCGAAGCAAGCGCCGGGCGTTCGCGACATCCCGCCGCAGCGCGTGGATGGCGCTGTGCTGCGCGTCTCTTTCGTTGGCCATGCGACTGTTCTAGTCCAGACGCAGGGCGCAAACATCCTCGTCGATCCGGTCTGGGCCGAGCGCGCGAGCCCGTTAACGCGCATCGGACCAAAGCGCGTCAACGCGCCGGGAATTGCGCTCGACGATCTGCCGCCGCTTGACGCCGTACTGGTGACGCATGCGCACTACGATCACCTCGATCTGGCGACCCTGTCGCATCTTGCGCGCGAGCGGCCGTGCCGTGTCATCACGCCGCTCGGCAATGACACTATCATGCATGCGCACGACAAGAATATCCGCGCCGAGGCCTACGATTGGGGCGACCGCGTCGAGGTCGCGCCCGGCATTGGCGTGCATATCGAGCCGGCGCTGCATTGGTCGGCGCGCAATTTGCGCGATCGCCGCATGGCGCTCTGGTGCGCTTTCGTCATCGACACGCCGACGGGCAAGATTTTCCACGCCGGCGACACAGGTTACGGCGGCGGCGAGCTCTTTCGCGAGCTGTTCCTCCGATATCGCGGCTTCCGCTTGGCCAATCTGCCGATCGGCGCCTACGAGCCGCGCTGGTTCATGAAGAACCAGCACGTCGATCCTGAGGAGGCGGTGCGCATGTTCGAGGACCTCGGTGCCGCCTATGCGCTTGCAATGCACTGGG
>JAFAVH010000030.1 GCA_019242655.1 Methylobacteriaceae bacterium | reverse complement strand
ATCGACCAGCTGTTGCAGTCGATCAGCCGCAGCCTTGCCGAGGAGCGCCTCGCCGGAGCACCGCGCGCGCCAAGTCTCCGGGGCGTCGAAGCCGACAAGCCGATAGGGATGATTGTCGACGCGCACCGTGTCGCCGTCGGTCACATGCACGTCGCCGGCGCGCAGCGTGACCTCGCTGGCGACCGCGCTTGTGTTCGCCAGAGCGAGCGCGACCATCGTGCGGTGCCACTTCATTGCGGGAAGCGTGCTTTAAGTGCAGGTGGAAGCGGCTTTCCTTTCAAACCAAGGATCGAGAGACCGCAGATGCGTTCACCGGTCGCGGGGTCGTGAATGGAGCCAGCGTTGACGAGCCCCATTACGCTGCCGTCGCGATCGCTTCGAAGCTCCCCATTCTTGATTCTGGCAACTATCCGCTCCTCATCATAAAGGTAGCCATAGGTTCGGTCGCCAGGCATTCGAACACCAGGATGCTTCCCGTTGGTGAATTCGATGCCCGCCGCCTCAAGCGCGTGGCGCATCTTGTCCCGCGCCTCGGCCGAGACCTGTACCGTCTCCAACTCCACCCGCTTTACCGTTGGCAGCGATAGTTCTGCAGCCTCCGCAAGTTCGGCCTGGGACCACCCTAGCAATGCGCGTCCGGCTCGAAACTGAGAGGCGGAGACGGGTGTCGCCGCATCCTGCTTTGAAACTTTCTGGTTCATTCTTGTTGACACCTTTAGGATCATTAACTATGATCCAAATAGTATCACGAAATGGATCGCGAAAGCAATGTTCGTCCGCCCCGACCTCACCTTCGACCGGCTGGCCATTCGCGCCGAGGCACGCCGGCGGTTCACTGCCAAGGGACGATTCGCCGCCGCTCATGGCGGTTTCCCGCGGTTCCTGCGCGACGCATTCGCCGTCGCCAAACGGGTGCGCGCCGATATGGCTGCCGCCGGCCCGCAGCGCCGGGCGCGTGAGGATGCCGAGAAGGAAGCCCGCTACGCGGCGATCCTGAAATCCCGCACTGACGCCGACAGGGCGCGGTCTGACGAGTTGATCGGGCTGCTTTGCTCGACGGACGGTCGTCTGCCAGCGACCACCGCGGCGCGCATGCGCACTCTCAACCAGGGAGGCGCGCGGCCCTGACTGCATCGACCTCATAGCCCGCGCCGGCGCTGCCACCGCCAACCCGCGCGGGCATCACCTTCCAATCATCATCGAACGAAAGGACCGCGCCATGCCCATGGATCGCGAACAGGAGAACTTTGTCTCACGCCGGAATGTCTTGCCAATCGCGGCCGCAGCGCTTGCGGGGGTCGCGGCGATGCCGGCAGCAGCGGCGCCATCGAGCCGGCTTGCCGAACTCATCAATGTGCACAGCGCCGCGAAGGCGGCATTCGATGCCGCTTGCGAGCGGTTGGGAACAATCGACGACGCATTTGACGCCGCCGAACCGGTAAAGACGATCCCAGTTCTCATCGACGAGGAGCACGGCAGGATTCTGCTCTCACATCGTCGCGATGACGTGCGTGCCCAACTCGCTTCGAGCTACGCCCGTAGGCGCGCGGAGGTGATAGTGGTTGCACGGGGCTTTCCCGGCGATGCAATAGGGCACTTGCTGCCGCTTCTCGTAGCGAAAGAGGCCGAGAATCTGCAGCTCCTCGAGCAAGCGTTCAGCGAGGAGGATGCGCGACGCGAAGCATTCGGTCTTGCCGCGGCCGAACGTGAATACGAACGGGGCAACGAGATCGAGAGGGAGGCACTGCTTGCGGTCTGCGCCTTCAGGTGCAGCACGCTCGCCGAGGCGCGCACGAAGGCCGCGTATCTCGCAGAGCTGGAAATCCTCACATACGACGAAGACTTCCTGGCAGCGTTTCTGCAGTCTTTCGTGGGAGGCGACGATGCCTGAGCCCGCCTTTGATGCGCGCGCCTACATCGACGCCATGCGGTCGATCGGCGTCACCGTTACGCCCTGGCACGAAGGAAAGAGCTTCGGCCTTTTCTGCGAGGAAGGGTTCGGCGACGACTTCTTTGTGACGTCCGAACGGTTTGCTGACTCCTACCGGGCTGATCGGAAAGCTGCCCAGCGTAAGGTATATGAAGCGTTGTGTGCAGAGCGACCGCACTGAAATATTTCGAGGGGGAGCGTCATGAGGTCAAGAATATCAATCATGCTGCTGGCTTTGATCTCCCCCGTTGGCCAGGCGCACGCCGATCCCTCCACGAAGCTCGCTCTTTCGACCATTTCTGACCTGGCTACGCGATCCTACTTCCAGGGGCTGGCCGATGGCATGGGATGGGCGAATGCCGACGCGAGATACTTTGGCAAGTCGGCCGCATATTGCGAACCGCCCAAGCTGGCTTTGACTACGGAGCAAGTCATCGACATCGTTCAACGATACGCTGAGAAGGACGCCTTCTTGATGGACAAGCCACTCGGCGCCACCATGATAGCTGCGTTGAAAGAGGTGTTTCCCTGTAGATAGCGCTACGCCGCCTTCGCCTTCTCGACCACGATCAATTCCAGACCGAGCGCGCCGAGGCAACATGGGATCGATATGTGCCCGAGGCGCCGGTCACCGCATTCAATTTTGTTCCAGTAGCCATCTTGCAGGCCGCTTCTTGCGTTGGCCGCTTCTTGCGACAGCCCAAGCTCCATTCGCTTCTGACGAATCGCGTTCTTGATGGTGTCGAGAGTGTCGCCGGCCGCCAGAACTCGCCGCTGATCTAGCATTGATCGCCCGATGAATTGCGCGCCGCAACTTATAGCGCCGCGCGAACATAAGGCAAGCCATGCCCGCAAATATGGTCGGTGCGTTGCGCGGCTCTTCACGCGTGAGAAACATTCGGCACCGTTGAATTTTGGCTCTGAGGCGAGATGGATTCGAACGAGGCAAAGCAAGCCGAGCTTCCTTCGAACGTCCGGCGGCGATGAAGCGGTACAAGCCGGCTGAAGGGCCCCGCGAACTAACGCCCAAGCATCGGCTCATCATCGAGTATATGGTTTTTGGGGTCGACAACCCGCATGTCCTGAGAGACCTCACGCGCGAGTCGCGCACGATCGATCCGGAGACAGGCGTGACAATCAGCACGCCCGTCCCTGTTCAGCCCGGCGTGCCCTTGACCCTCGAAGAAGTCGCGACCGTTTTGCATCTGAAACGGCGCTACATCCGCCAGCTGCTCGCACTCCCGATCATGTCGAACGCGCTCGCTGTCGAAGTGCAGCGGCTCCGCAGCGGCGAACATGCGCGATCCATCCACACGTTGATCGGCGTTCGTGACGATCCGGGGCTCGGCAAGGCGGCCGATCGAAAAGTCCGTCTCTCCGCTGCGCAAGCAATCCTCGGAGAAGGTGACGGGCGCGGCGCGAAAGTGTCGGTCACGGTCAACACGCAGCACGTCACGCCCGGCTACGTTCTCGACCTACGCCCGGCCGATGTCATCGAGCGCGAAGAGCAGGCCAAACTTATCGACGCTCGGCCGGAAAGGCAGGCGAGCGATGACTAAGAAACTTCTCGACGAGTTCCTCGCCCGTCGCAAACACAGATCAGCAGCAGACGTTCTGCGCGATAGCGCCTCTATGCGGGCGTTCGAAGCGGCAGCGCCGTATCGGACCATCCTTGACGCACTACCGTCATTGCACTCGGATCAGCAGTACGCGCCGCGCTTCATGATGCGGATGCCTAAGGTGGTCGCGAGCGAAACGCCAACCGAGGTGCTTGCGCGTAGCCTCGACAACATCTTGCGCATCGTGAAGCCCAATGGTTGACGTCCCGACACCGGAGCAGCCGCTAACGCAGATGCCGCAATCGCGGGTGACCGCGGGCGACATTGCGTCTGTAGATACGCTGAAAGCCCAGCAGGTTCGCGAAGGCGATATATCGCAAGGGCTGCAGCAACTCGGTGCCGGACTTGATGCGCTCGCCACACCGATCGCCGAGACTGCCGGCCGTCAAAGCGCATCGCGCGCCATCGTCACGCGAAACCCTGACGGCTCGCCGACCGTCGAGCTGCCGCCGTCGCCACCAATCCTCGGCCCGGCTGGCCTTGCCTTCCAGCGGGCGCAGGAAGCCGGCGCGCTCGCTCGAGGCCAGAATGTCGTCGCAAGAGATGCCGCTGACATTCGCGTGGCCGCCAACGGTGACTCGGCGAAATACCTGTCCGACATGCAGGATTACGCGCAGCGCCTCAAGGTCGCGATGCCCGACAAGCTCGGCGACGCGATGTCTGCTGAAGCGGACCGCTTGGGCACGCAGCATTACGGCTCGATGCTGCAGCAGGAGCACGCCCAATCCGTCACCAATGCGCAAACGGCGATCCAAGCGCAACTCGACGCCGCAAAGAACGACGCGCTGGTGCTCGCGCGCAAAGGTGGCGTCGGGCCGGACAACACCGACTATCAAGAAGCGGTCAAGAGGGTAAACGGGTACTACGACCAGCTCACCGGCAACCCGCTTTTCGGCATGCCGCAAGAGAAAGCAGACCTGGAGAAAAAACATTTCGCCGACTTCGCGCAAGCTGATTTCTTGCAGGCGAACATCGATCGGACATTCACGAGGAAAGGGCGCGCAGAAGCAGCGAAGGAGCTGGACGACCAGATCGTCAATAACCCTGACTTGAATCTCTCAGAGCAGGAACGCCAGCATTTCCGACAAGTCGGGCTTAGCCGTCTTGAATACTTGTCGAACTTGCAGAAGGCCGACATCGATGCGATCCGGCCCGCCACAGTCGCGTTCGAGGAGGGTCTGAGGTCGGGCAAGATATCGCCCGATGATCGCGTGCTCGACATGACGATCGACAAGGCTAAATCGCTTGGCGGCGATGCAACGCAAGACGTGATGCGACTCGAGGCAGCGCGTGACCAAGCCGTGCGCTCCGTACCATTCCGCGGGCTGAGTAGCACCGGGCTCGTGAATGGCGCGATGACCGGCACGCCAGCGATGTTCGATCCGAACAATACCGACCGCTATCTCGATAGAACCAAATCAATCGAGAATCCCAGCGGCAATCCCCGCGCAGTAAGCCCGACCGGCGCGTCCGGAGATTTTCAGTTCACGCGCGGCACGGCAGCGCAATATGGCGTTGTCGACCCAACCGACCCCGCGCAGGCTCGCGAGGGCGCGCGCCGTCTAGCGCTCGACAACGCGGCATCCTTGACGCAGACGCTCGGCCGGCCGCCGACTGAA
>JAFAVH010000225.1 GCA_019242655.1 Methylobacteriaceae bacterium | reverse complement strand
GCACGCGCGGGGCTCACGCCCGACGACCGGCATTTCGCGGCACTCCTGCGTCGCGCCGGCAAGCCGCTGATCCTCGTCGCCAACAAAGCCGAGGGCCGCGTCGGCGAAGCGGGCGCGATCGAGGCATACGATCTCGGTTTCGGCGAGCCTGTTCCCCTTTCAGCGGAACATGGCGAGGGATTGGCCGATCTCTACGATGCGATCCGCGTGGCGCTGCCGGACAAGACCGAGCCGGCTGACGAGATCGAAGACGATGCCCTGCCCCGGCAATTCGGCGAGGAGGAAGACGGCTCCGAGCTCGACCCGACGAAGCCGCTGCGCGTCGCAGTGGTCGGGCGCCCGAATGCCGGGAAGTCGACCTTGATCAATCGCATTCTCGGTGAGGAGCGATTGCTGACCGGGCCGGAGGCCGGCATCACGCGCGATTCCATCGGCCTCGAATTCGAATGGCGCGCGCGTGCCTTCAAACTGTTCGACACGGCGGGTTTGCGCAAACGCGCCCGCGTCGAAGACAAGCTCGAAAAGCTCGCCGCCGCCGATGCCTTGCGCGCCGTGCGTTTCGCCGAAGTTGTCGTGCTGCTCGTCGACGGGACGATCCCCTTCGAGAAGCAGGATCTGACCATCGCCGACCTTGCCGCGAAGGAAGGCCGCGCGCTGGTGATCGCGCTGTCGAAATGGGACTTGATCGAGGATCGCGGCGCGCGGCTGTCGCGGCTGTCGCGGCTGCGCGAAGAGGCGGCGCGTCTTCTGCCGCAAGTGCGCGGCGCGCCTGTCATCGCGGTCTCCGGCGCGACCGGCGATGGCATCGATCGCCTCATGGGCGCGATCGTGACCGTGCATGAGGTCTGGAACAAGCGCATCGCCACCGGAAAGCTCAATCGCTGGCTTGCCGCGACGATCGCCGAGACGCCGCCGCCGGCTGTCTCCGGCCGGCGCATCAAAATCCGCTACATGACGCAGCCGAAAGCACGGCCGCCGCATTTCGTGCTCTTCGGCAACCAGCTCGATGAGCTCCCGACCAGCTACGAGCGCTTTCTGGCGAACGGGCTGCGCGAGACGTTCGATCTACCCGGCGTGCCGATCCGGATTTCGAAGCGGCAGGGGGATAATCCGTACCGGAAGGGATGACCTGGCAAATTCAAGCCAACTTGCCGCCTTGTACAGATATTTGTACAATAGGTCATGGACGTTCTCAGCTATTCTGACACGCGGGCGCGGCTCAAAGAGATCATGGATCGGGTGGTCGAGGACCGCACGCCGGTCGTCGTGACGCGTCAAAGCGGCGAAGCCGTCGTGATGGTGTCACTCGCAGACTGGAACGCAATGGAAGAAACATTGCATCTCCTTTCGAGTCCCAGGAATGCCGAGCGTCTAAAGGATGCTGTTCAGCAGCTTGATGCAGGACGCGGCAAGGAACGCGGGCCGCTCGAGGCGTGAAGCTCGTCTTCGCCGATCGCGCCTGGGAAGATTACGTTTATTGGCAGAAGAACGACCGCAACGTTCTCGATCGGATCAACGCCCTCCTGAAAGAGTGTCAACGGACGCCATTTACCGGCACCGGAAAGCCGGAGCCGCTCAAAGGTGACCTGAAGGGTTGGTGGTCGCGGCGCGTTACGCTCGAAGACCGGCTTGTTTGCCGCGTGACCGGCAAAGGCAACGACCAACAGATCGAGATTGCGCAATGCCGATTTCATTACTGAGGAGAGCCCAGGAATCCGCGGCTGAAAGTGATCCCCATTCGATCGGCTATGAGCAGCGCGGGGAGATCACCCTGATGTGCGGCACCGGACCGGGCCTCGCAACGGCGGAAAAAGCCTTCGCCTCGCTCTATTCGGCGGGAACGCGCTGACCGGCTTTAGCGCTCGGCGATTACGGCATGCGTCCGATAGACGGCCGGCCCGGCAACGGTGATATTGCCAAGGATGGTGAAGGCCATTGCCAGCGCGACGAGTGCGATGGTGACAGTGCCGCGCATGCGGTGAGTGTGCTTCTGAGACGAGAGCTGCGAAAGTGCCATTCCTATACCCCGACCAAACGCCCGTTACGCCTTGATCTGACTGGGTTCAGGATAACCGTAGAGAGGTTGCGCAAACCTTACGTTAACGATTTCGCGCCGCGTTAATACTTAACTTTAGCTGCGTCCATCTTAACGTTTTCATCGAGGAAGCGCGTGATGAAAGCGGTCTTCACCTCGAACGGCTTCTCCATCCCGAGATAGGTCTGGACGAGATCATAGTCGTTCTGCATCCGGCCGGGATCGATCCAGCCGAGCGCTTTGGACGTGGTGAACTTGTCCGTCATCATGCTCTTGATGCGCTCCCATTGATTGAGCTGCGTCGGCTTCTCCAATCCGGACGTCGCCTGCAGCAAAGCATCGAGGCAAGGGTTCACGTCCGCGACGCAGGCGGCAAAGGCCTTCTGGCTGATCTTGACGAAATCCTCGACGAGCTTCGGATTCTTCTCGAGATAGGCGCCGTTGACGACAAGCGAATTGCCGTACGGATTGAGCCCGATGTCGGGCCAGCGCAGGAAACCGAGATCGTCGCCGAACGCCTGCACTTTCAGATCGTGCTCGTTGTAGAAGTCGGTGATGATATCGACCGCGTGGCTCTTCAGCGACGGAAGCTTCGCCTGCGGCGAGATGTTGACGAAGCTGACGGCATTTGGATCGATGTTCGCCGCCTTGGCAAAGGCCGGCCACATCACGCGTGCCGCGTCGCCCGGCGGATTGCCGATCTTGTGGCCGGGGAAATCCTTAGGCCCGTTCACGCCGTAGCTTTTCAGCCAATAAAACGTCTGTCCCGTATTCGCATAGATGCTCATGACGGCGACGACGTCGGCGCCTTTGCTGCGCGCCACTAAAGCTGTCGGCAAATCCGCGATGCCGAACGCCGAGCCGCCGGATCCGACGCGCTGCGATGAGACGCCCGAGCCTTTGCCGACTTCGATCGAAAGATCGATGCCGGCCTTCTCGTACCAACCTTGCGCCTTAGCGTAATAGAACGGCGAATGATCCGCCGTTGGCGTCCAGTTGAGCAGGAGATTGACGTGCTCGGCCGCTTTCGCGGCGCCGGTGATGGCAAAGCCGCTGAGCGCCAGAACCATAAGTCGAGAGAAAAGCTTCAAAGGTCGATCTCCAGGCGAGGCGGGCATGTCCGTGCTTGTGCGAACCATGCAGGACCGGTACCACCGAATGGGAAATTCTCTAGCATCCTCAGATGGAAGCGCAATCCGTAAGCTTTGGGTCCGACGTCGGCGCCGCCGGCAGTGCCGCGGCAAAGCGGCGTGCACATACGATGCGCGTCCTTGTCGTGATCGTCGTTCATTTGGCAGTCGTGGTGCTGTGGCAATTGTGCGTCGATTTCTTCCGCGTACCAGCTTTCATTCTTCCCTCCCCAATTGCGGCGCTAAAGACCCTCGCCTCGCCGAATTATGCTTGGCCGGCGAATACGCTCGTCTCCGCGATCGAGATCGGCGGCGGCTATCTGCTCGGCGTGTTTGTCGGCGTCACGTTAGCGCTTCTGTTTTCGTGGTCGCGCGTTTTCACGCTGATCCTGCTGCCGCTCTGCGTTAGCTTGAACATGATTCCGAAAGTGGCGCTTGGGCCGTTGTTTATCGTTTGGTTCAGCTACGGCATCCTGCCGAACATCCTCATCGCCTTCAGCATCTGCTTCTTTCCGGTGCTGCTGACGACAGCGCGCGGCTTGCGCGAAGTGCCGCCGGACCTCCTCGATCTCGTGCGCTCGCTCAAGGGCACGCGCTGGCAGCTCTTTCGCAAAATCCAGCTGCCCGGAGCGCTGCCCTATGTCTTCTCCGGGATGAAGGTCGGCGCAGTGCTCGCGGTCGCGGGCGCCGTTGTCGGCGAATTTATCGCCTCCGAACGCGGGCTCGGCTACATCATGATCCAAGTACAATCATCGTTGGATACGCCGGCGATGGTCATGGCGGTGATCCTGCTCACGATGCTCGGTGTGTTGCTTTACGGCGCCGTACTCGGCATCGAACGCCTCGTCATCCGCGACGCGCGCGTCTGATCCAACCCCGGAATTCCATGCAGCTTCTGACCCGCGAAACGTTGCCCGAAAAGATTGCCGACGTGCGATCGCTCGAACAGCTCTTGTGCCGCCCGACGCAGGTGCTGATCGACGAGCTCGCGCGACTCGACGGCGACATCATGGTGCTTGGCGTCGGCGGTAAGATGGGCCCGACCGTCGCGGGGCTTGCAAAAAATGCCGCGCCGGAGAAGCGCGTCATCGGCGTCGCGCGTTTCAGCGAGCCTGGATTGAAAGAAGGCCTTGAGGCGCACAGCATCGAGACGATCGCCTGCGACCTCATGGATGAGGCGCAACTAACCGCACTCCCGAAGATAAAGAACATCATCTTCATGGCCGGGCGGAAATTCGGCGCCGAAGGCGATCTCGCGCTGACCTGGGCGATGAATTCGCATGTGCCGGCGCTGGTCGCGCAGGCTTTTCCGCGCTCGCGCATCGTCGCCTTCTCGACCGGATGCGTCTACCCCTTCGTGCCGGTGTCAGGGCGCGGCGCGAGCGAAGACATGCCGCCCGATCCGCCCGGCGAATATGCGCAATCCTGCGTCGGCCGCGAGCGCATGTTCGAGTATTTTTCGAAGAAGCTCGATACGCCGGGAAAACTCTACCGGCTGAATTATGCGATCGACATGCGCTACGGCGTCTTGCACGACATCGCCCGCAAGGTCATCGCACACAAACCCGTCGATGTGACGATGGGGCATGTCAACGTGATCTGGCAGGGTGACGCGGCGGCGCAGGCGCTGCGCTGCCTGCCGCGCTGCACCGTGCCGACAACGCCGATCAATGTCAGCGGCCACGAGATTCTGCCGGTGCGCGATCTCGGGAAAAGAATCGGCGATCGCCTCGGCATCGAGCCGATCGTGACAGGCACGGAAAATGCCACCGCGTGGATCACCGATACGTCAGAAGCGGTGCGCCTGTTCGGCGAACCGGTCGTCGATATGGAGCAGATGATCGCGTGGACGGCCGATTGGGTCGCGCGCGATCAGCCAAGTCTCGACAAACCGACGAAATTCGAGGTTCGCGATGGGCGCTACTGACGTCGCGCTCGACATCGAGGAGCTCTCGATCGCCGAAGCGGCGGCGGGGTTGGCGCTCTCGGACGAAGCAGGCTGGAACCAAACGCTCGACGATTGGCGCGTCTTCCTCGGGCGAGGAACCGTGTTCGGCATGCGCGACAATGAGGGCCGCGTGATCGCGAGCGCGGCGCTCCTGCCGGCGCCTCCGGTCACATGGATCAGCATGGTTCTTGTAACCGCGAACTGGCGCCGGCGCGGCCTTGCAAACGCGCTGATGACACGCTGCATCGAGGTTGCGCGCGCGCGGCATTTGCAGCCCTGGCTCGATGCGACGCCCGCGGGTGCTTCTGTGTACGCGCCGATGGGTTTTCACGAAACGGGCCTCACGCTCGCGCGCCTGCGCCGCACGGCCGGGACCGGCGTTGTCATGCCAAAGCAACCGACACCCGTCGCAAGCCTGCAGAAACTGCTCGATGCCGATCGCCGCACGATGGGCTTCGATCGCGGCGCGTTGCTCCGGGAATTTTCAAGCCGCGCCGGTTCCGCGATTTATGAAAGAGACGGCGCGGTCGGGCTCGTGCGCGCCGGCCGCAAGGCACGCCAAGTCGGTCCGGTTTATGCCGCAGACGAGACAACGGCGATCGGCCTGTTCGAACGAATCCTCGACGAGGAATCGGCTTCGCTCGTCATCGATCTCGCGACTGTACATCCAGGCGTCCGCGAGTTTCTCGACTCGCGCGGTTTCGTCTTCGAACGGCCCTTCGCGCGCATGCGTTTCGGCGACGACGCAAGCAAAACAAACGCTGACGCGCACCTCATCGCCGTCGCCGGTCCCGAATTCGGCTAGACAGAATGACCCTGCACAAAAACGATCTCGACCCGCGCATTCGGCAGATGATCGCCGAGGGCACCGTCATCCCCGCGCATCCGCTTGCGCTAACCGCAGAACGCAAGCTCGATGAGCGGCGCCAGCGTGCGCTCACGCGCTACTACATCGATGCCGGCGCGGGCGGGCTTGCTGTCGGCGTGCACACGACTCAATTCGCGATCCGCGATGTCGGCCTCTATGAGCCGGTGTTGCGCAATGCGGTCGAGACAGCGCAGGCTTGGACGCAGCGCCCGCTCGCTCTTGTCGCCGGGCTCGCCGGCGCGACCAAGCAGGCGCGTAGCGAAGCGCGCCTCGCTAGTAGCCTTGGCTATCATGCGGGTCTCCTCAGCCTCGGCGCGATGCGTGAAGCCTCGACGCAAGACATCGTTGCGCATTGCCGCGCCATCGCCGATGAAATCCCGCTGATCGGCTTTTATCTGCAGCCGGCGGTCGGCGGGCGCGACCTCGGCGTGGATTTCTGGACGGCGTTCGCGGCAATCGACAACGTGATTGCGATCAAGGTCGCGCCGTTCAACCGCTATCGCACGCTCGATGTCTTCAAAGGCGTTGTCGCAGCAGGCGCCGCCGATCGTATCGCGCTCTATACCGGTAACGACGATCACATCGTGCTCGACCTCGCGCTCCCCTTCGACGTCCGCCATGACGGCAAGACGCATCGGCTTGAGTTTCGCGGCGGCTTGCTCGGACATTGGTCGGTGTGGACGAAAAGTGCCGTCGCGCTTTTCAAGCGCTGTCGTGCGGCAAAAGCCGCCGGGCACATCGACCAGGATCTGCTCGCGCTCGATGCGTGCGTGACCGATTGCAACGCTGCATTCTTCGATGTCGTCAACAATTTCCACGGCTGCATCGCCGGTTGTCACGAAGTGCTGCGTCGGCAGGGCCTTCTCGACGGCATCTGGTGTCTCGATCCGCATGAATCCTTGAGTCCCGGCCAGGCGGCGGAGATCGACCGCGTTCTCCGCGAGCATGCCGATCTCTCCGACGATGCGTTCGTCGCGCAGAATCTTCAGCGGTGGCTTGCGTGAGCGAGTGCGCGTCCTTCATTGCGCTCAAAAATGTCCGCAAAGTTTATCGCACTGGCAACGAGGACTTCCTCGCCGTCTCCGATGTGACGCTCGCCGTTGCCGAGGGCGAGCTCGTCTCGCTTGTCGGCCCGTCGGGCTGCGGCAAAACGACGGTCCTCAAAATGCTCGCCGGCCTGCATCCACCCGATGGCGGCACGCTCACGATCGGCAATGCGGACTCGCCTTTCGATCCCGGCCACGACGTCGGCATGGTCTTTCAGCAGGCGCTGCTGCTCAACTGGCGCAACATCATCGACAACGTGCTCTTGCCGGCGGAGATCGTCGGACTGCCGATGCGCGCGGCGCGCGAGCGTGCGGGCGACCTGCTCCGCATGGTCGGGCTCGCGGGTTTCGAGACGAAATATCCGCGCGAATTGTCAGGCGGCATGCAGCAGCGAGCGGCGATCGCGCGCGCTTTCATTCACGATCCGAAACTGATCCTCATGGACGAGCCGTTTGGCGCGCTCGATGCGCTCACCCGCGAGCAGATGAATCTGGAAATGCTGCGCATCTGGCGAGAGAGCGGCAAGACGATCATCTTCGTCACGCACGACATACAGGAGGCGGTGTTCCTCGCCTCGCATTGCGCGGTGTTGACGGCGCGACCGGCGCGAATGGCGAAATTCCTGCCGATCGAGCTCGCCTATCCCCGCGATCTCGCGATGAAGACGACGGCTGAGTTCGGCGCCTATGTCCGTGAGATCTACGATCAGCTCGGGATCACGTCCGGCGCTTAACCCGCTCCAACGAAAAAGGCGGAGGCAAAGCCCCCGCCCTCCCTAAGATCAGGCTATCACCACCAGCGGCGGCGCCAGCCCCAGCCGCCATATCCATATCCCCACGGACGGGGCCGGTAGAAGCCGTAGCCGCCGTAGTAGTTCGGACGCCACCAGCAGCGGCCCCACGGGTTGCAAACCCAGCGAACCTGCTCGGTCTGCGCGCCTTGCGCATTGGCAAGACCGTGATCGAGCGCCGGCATGGCGGATGCCTGCCCAGCGCTGAGTGCCATTGTCCCCGCCAGGAGTGCGCCGGCGATCGTTAAGCGAACCTTTGTTGCTTTTTCCATTTCCAACCCTCGTCTTCTGGCCCCCTACGAACACTCTAATGACCTGTTTTGAACAGGCCGTGAAGTGCCGATTCACACGACGTTCACCCGCGCGAGGCGCCGAGAGCGCCAGACCAGGAGCAACGCCGTCGCGAAGCCAAAACCCGCAAGAACGTAGAGGGTTGCGTCGTAGCCGAAGCGGGCGATCAAGATGGTTTCCGGATAGGGCGTTGCAAACAATCCGAGGTTGAACGACGTATTGAGGAGTGCCTGCGGGCCGGCGCGGCGCGAGGGGTCGAGACCTTCGCTCATCCAGGCCGAGAGCAAGGGATAGACCAGGCTGTAGCCGGTGCCGAAGAGGATGCCGCCGCCGATGACCGGCCACCAGACCGCATGCGCCAGCGCGATCCCGACAAAGCCGAGGCTCATCAGCGTCAGGCCGCTCGCGATCAGCACCCGCCGGTCGATCTCCTCGACATAACGCAGGGCGAAGAACCGGCTGGCGAAAAGCGAGGCGGTCGAGGCGACGAAGAAGCACGCGATCGGAATGGTGCGCGCCTCGAGCGCCGCGGCAAGATAGGCGAGCGTGAAACCCGACATCGCGCCGCTGACGAAGACCGCCCAGATCGGCTCGGGAAAATGCGGCCGCCAGACCGAGAACAAATTGAGTCCGGGCGAAAGCGGCGGCTTTGCCAGCGGTCGCAATCCGAACGTCAAAGCGAGCCCCACGACGCCCGGAATGGCGGCGACCGCAAACATCGCACGTTCGCCGAATGTGCCGAGGACATAGGCGCCAAGCGGCGGTCCGAGGGCCTGGCTGACCACCATCAAGGAAGAGAAAATGCCGAGAAGATAGACGAACCGCGCCGGGCTGAGGCGGCCTTGCGTGTAAGTCAGGCTGGAGCCGAGAAACAGGCCCTGCCCCACGCCTTGCACGACTCGCGAGGCGGTCGCTGCAGCGAAGGATTCGCGCGTCACCTCGAAACTGAAAAAGCCGATCGTGAGCAGCACCATCGCGAGGCGCACGGTCTGCAGCGCGCCGAGCCGGTCGGCAACCGCGCCGGAGACAAGCGCCGACAGGACAACCGGCAGCGCGAACACAGAGAGAAGCAGCCCGATATCGTGCAGATCGTAGCCGCTGCGCGCAAAGACGATCGCAAGCAGCGCCGAATGGGCATTGGTGACGGCGACGAGAAAACAGCCGGCGCCGAGACGGATATATTCGCCGCGGGCGCGCTCGTCGATGAACCCCGGCGCGGCATCCGGATGCGTTTCAGTGTCGGCTTTCTCGTCCATGCGCCGCCGACGCAGAACGCGGTTCATGGCACCGCGTCAAGGGCGTCCGCCGTCTAGCGCATCAATGCGCGGCCGTCCGCGGCGGTGGCGGATAGGAAAGACTCGCGAGGTTCGGCGGTGGCGCCTCTCCCAAGAGATTGCGCATCATGAGCTGGTCGAATGACCTGGTTTCCTCGATTATCTTCATGCCCTCGTCGCCGAATGCATCCGGCCCATAGACGTTCTCGGCAAGAAGCGGGTTGGTCAGGATTTGCGAGAATGCATCGACCGCAACCATCGTGTTCAAGACCGGCGGCAACACCGCGGGCGGCGTGCGCTTTTGCGCAAACAACCCGACAAGAAACTCCACGTCCCTGATCTCGCCGTTATAGAGATCGTGCAATTCGCGCGCGAGCTCCTCGTCGCCCGTGAGGTCCTTGAAGTCCTTGGCCGGCGCCCAGTCAAAGGCAACCTGATATTCGATAAAGGGCCGCACCCGTTGACTGCGCGCAAAGGCGTGCGCGGCATACTCCGCATGCCAAAGATAATAGGGATTATTGTGCATGCCGACCTGACCGCCCGGCTGGCGCGCGGCCGCAGCGATCACATCCGCCGCACCATATTGCTCCAGGAGCGCGTTGTTGAACCTGAAATCTATGGGATCGAGACGCCGGCCATCGATTTCGATCAAATCAGGCACGAAGGAATGCCAGCGATAAAGCAGATTGAATTCGATGGCGATGCGATTGGCGCGGTACCAATGCTCCTTCTCCGCCCATGGCCGATCGAGCTTCAGCTTAATCGGCGGCTGGGCAAGCTGATTGATATATTCGTTGATGGTCAGATGCAGCAACATGACGATGTTGATGTTGCGCGCCGTATGGAAGAGCCGGTCGTCACCCCAATCCGGGTGAGCGGCGGCAAGCAGGTCGCACAATCTGTTGTGCTCACGGATGAAGATGGTGCTGATTGCGGTGTAAAGGATCGTCGAATTGCCGCGTTCGAGACCTGTCGCGTAAAGACCGCGCATCCGGCTTCGAATAAGGTCTTTATCGGGATGATCAACGAGACTTCCAAGCGTGATTTCTTCCAGGGATTGGCCGTTCAGATACGGCTTCACGTAGATGAGATCTTTGAATTCTGCGTTCACCTCGCCGTTTTCATCATAGAGACGCGCGGGAAACCGCCCGTCAGCGCTGGTCTTCAGCTTGCCGCCTTGCAACGTGCGCAGCAATCTCGCCGTTTCCGCATCGAGCCCATAAATCTCGCAGAGATCGATCTCGTGGTTTGATGTGTTCAGCCGTTCGTCCTTCTGATCCTTGCGAAGGAAGCTGTCGGTGAACCATTGTGCGAAGAAGGCAAGCAGGGCGGAGCAGCTGGCCGACGGGATCGATTGCTCCTGTCCGTCAACATATCTGCGCTTGTAAAGGTCGAGCACTTTTTCCAGCGGAGGCAGCCGATCCAAATAGCTCCTCGGCGCCGGCGGCAGGTGACGCCCGGTGTAGCGGCGGTCGACGAGGCCTGCCCACGTTATGTAACCGATGGGCGGGTCCGGCGGCGACGCCGCAAGCGTTTCGCCATACGGCAACTTCAAAATCTGTTGCTGCTGCGAGTAAGCAAGCTTGGTGGTTGGCGTAAAGTCGGTCGGGTTCGGGTCGATCGGAACGCCCGTCCACAACGTATATGCCTGCGGGCGCGCGATCGTGCTGTTGACCGCGCCGCTTATCAGACCCTTATTCGCCAGCGCATAGAGCCACGGCTGGCTCTCGATGAATTTACCAATTCCCGGATGCGCACGAAGGAAGTTGAGAACTCTGCGGCGACGCTCGTTGTTAAAGAACCTCTTTGCCATCGCTGCTCAGCCCCGCGGAACCGCAACAATAGACAGCTGCAGCCGCGCAAGGCAAGAAGCGCGCATCGTCTATCGCATTCGGCGGAAAGATCAGACAAACGCGACGAGCGATGCACCGGCCGCTCGGTTGCAGCCGGTTCAACGGCCGGACGCGCGACGTTCATTCGGTGTTTTGCGAGAGCTACGGTCGGAACGAGGATTGCGGTCATGAGCAACGCGACAGCTATAAGCCCTGCCGGTGTCGCGCGAGCAGTCGCTTTGACGGAGACGTATGGTCCAATGGAGACGTCGATGCCCGCCCGCATCTCTTCCGGATGCGCAGCGGCGGTTTGCGCAGACCGGTCGGACTGATCAAGTTCGTGACGGCTCATCGACATCGCGCGCCCCAACGATCATTCTGTGCGGTGAATGAGGTGCAACGCATCTTCGCCTCGTCGGGCCGCGCGTGCAGGAAAGCGACGATCGAAAGTGGCGAGCTTCCCGCTATGCGCCACCGCAAGCGCCAAAAGGTAGCTGTCCGTCACTTGGCGCGGCGTTAGGATTTCCGAAGTTTCCGTGTACATCTCATCCACCAAACTAATCGTATCGGCCCAAAAGATGTGGTTCGGGAGAGTTCTTAGCCGCCGAACGATGTCAGCAACAATGCTGGGCGATCCAGGTGTGTTCGGATAATTTGGATGACCGACAATACGGATCACACCGTTTTCGGTAATCGGGCAGGTCGCCCAACCCTTCCGGGATTCGCGCGCAAACCAGACGTGCGCAGCATCGTGACTCACGTGTGTCGGATCAATGAGCGCGATTAGCACGTTGACGTCTAAAAGGAACGTCACAGGGTCTCGTCACGTAACGCGTTGACAGTCTCGAGGGTCACACGAGCTGTTGCCTTCTGCACGGCAAGCAAAGGAACGCCGTTACGTGCAGCCCGGCCGGTACGCTTTCTAAGCGAGCGCCGAGCCAACTCGGATACAACTTCGCCGACACTTTTCCCTTGCTCGCGCGCGATCGCTTTGGCCGCCAGCAGGACATCATCGGAAATGGCTAAGGTGGTGCGCATAGGATGCTATAGCATCAAACATCACGCATCACAATAATTAACGTCGCTCCGCCAGCCGCGCCGCGTAACGCGCCATCAAATCGACTTCGATATTGAGCCTATCGCCTTCACCCCGTTCGCCCCATGTCGTCACCGCGAGCGTGTGCGGGATGATGAGCACGCTGAAACGGTCATCGGCAACGTCGTTAACCGTCAGCGACGTGCCGTCGAGCGTTACCGATCCCTTAGCCGCGATGAAATGCGAGATGTCATGCGGCGCATCGATCTCGAACTGCGCCATGCCGTCGAACGCGCGTCGCGAGACGATCGTCGCGACGCCGTCGATGTGGCCGGTGACGATATGACCGCCGAGCTCATCGCCGATCTTAAGTGAGCGCTCGAGATTGAGCCGCGTGCCGACACGCCACGCGCCGGCATTCGTGCGCTTCAGCGTCTCGGCCGCAGTATCGACGTCGAAGGTCGTGCGATTTCCCGCCTGCCCAACGGCGACCGCCGTCAAGCAAGGCCCGGAACATGCAATCGAGGCGCCGATCGCAATCGACTCGGCGGGATAATTGCAGGCGATGCGAACGCGCCGGAGATCGCCGCGATCTTCCGCCGCGATCACCTCGCCGACGTCGGTGACAAGCCCGGTGAACACTAGAGCACGCGGTTGTAGCGGCGAAGGCGATCGGGTCCGGCGAACGAATCGTCCGCGAGCGTGTAATGCGCGCCGTCGCCGAGCTTGCGCCGCGCGGCGGGCGCCAGCACCGGCACGCCTTTCGCTCCGAACGGTTTTGGCGCAGTGAAGATCGCGACCTCGTCGGCGAGTCCCGCCCCGATCAGTTCTTTCGCAACACGCGGCCCGCCTTCGCTGAACACGCGGGTGATGCCGCGCTGCGCCAGCACCGCCAACGCGATGCGCAATTCGAGCCGCGCGCTTTCATGCGCCGGGATGCGCGCAACTTCGATCCCGGTGCCTGCAAGCGCACGTTCGGCCTCGAGCGGCGCGTCCTCCGCCGCGATCACCAGTGTCGGATAATCGCGCGCGGTCGATGCCAAACGCGAGCGCGGCGACACTTCGAGCCGGTAATCGAGCACGACACGCAGCGGCTTGATGTCTTCCATGCCGGGCAAGCGCACCGTCATCAACGGATCGTCGGCGCGCGCCGTGCCGATGCCGACCATGATGGCATCGTGCATCGCGCGCATCACATGCACGCGCGCATTTGCGGCCGGCCCGGTGATGGCAAGGCGCTTGTCGTGCTCGCCGCCCGCGGCAAACCCGTCGGCGGTCTCGGCAAGTTTCAAGGTCACCATCGGCCGGCCTTCGGTGACGCGCAGGATGTGGCCGAGATTGGCGCGGCGCGCCCCCTCCGCGCCGATGCCGGTCAGAACCTCGATGCCCGCTTCGCGCAATCGCGCATGGCCGCGGCCGGCGACGCGCGGATCGGGATCTTCCAGCGCCGAGACGACGCGCGCGATGCCCGCCGCGATGATCGCATCGGCGCAGGGCGGCGTTCGCCCATGATGGCTGCACGGCTCGAGCCCCACATACATGATCGCGCCGCGCGCCGCCGCGCCGGCATCGTCGAGCGCCTCGGTTTCGGCATGCGGGCGTCCGCCGTCGCGGGTCCAGCCGCGCCCGACGATGATGCCGTCGCGCACGACGATTGCGCCGACGGCGGGATTCGGTGCAGCCCGGCCGAGCACGCGGCGGCCGAGCGACAAAGCCGCGGCCATGAAGTCGGCATCGTCGGCAGACGCGCTCACCGCGACGCGATCCAAGTCGGCAAGACTCATATCTTCTCGGTCACGCGCTTAGCAGAAGGCTCGGGCTTCTCCGGCTCGTGCGCGAGCTCGTCGATGAGCTGGCCGAAATCGCGCGCCTCGCGAAAATTGCGGTAGACCGAGGCGAAACGCACATAGGCGACGTCGTCGAGCGATTTCAGCCCCTGCATGACGAGCTCACCGATGCGCTCGGCAGTGATCTCGCTCTCGCCCGAACTTTCGAGCTGCCGCACGATGCCGTTGACCATGCGCTCGACGCGAGGGGCTTCGACCGGGCGCTTGCGCAACGCAATTTCGAGCGAGCGAATGATCTTCTCGCGATCGAACGGCACGCGCCGGCCCGAGCGCTTGACGACGATAAGATCGCGCAATTGCACCCGCTCGAACGTCGTGAACCGCCCGCCGCAATCGGGGCAGACGCGGCGGCGCCGGATCGAGGACGCATCCTCGGTCGGGCGCGAATCCTTCACCTGCGTATCGAGTGAGCCGCAATAGGGGCAACGCATTTGTTCGCTCCGGGCGCCTCGCCCGTGGCGCGCGCCCTCGTCAGTAAATCGGGAACCGCGCCGTCAGCTCGGCGACCCGCGCCTTCACCGCGGCCTCGGCTTGGTTCTGCCCCGAGTCGCCGGCTTTGGAAAGCCCGTCGAGCACCTCGACGATCATCTCGCCGATGCGCTTGAACTCCGCGACCCCGAAGCCGCGCGTCGTGCCCGCCGGGGTGCCGAGCCTTATGCCCGACGTCACCATCGGCGACGCCGTATCGAAGGGCACGCCGTTCTTGTTGACGGTAATGCGTGCCCGCCCGAGCGCCGCCTCGGCGGCCTTGCCGGTGAGCTTCTTCGGCCGGAGATCGACGAGCATCAGGTGGTTGTCGGTGCCGCCGGAAACAATAGCGGTGCCGCCGGCCTGCAAGGTCGCGGCGAGCGCCTTGGCGTTCTCGACGACGTTCTTCGCATATATCTTGAAGTCGGGCTGCAGCGCCTCGCCCAAAGCCACTGCTTTTGCTGCGATAACATGCATCAGCGGCCCACCCTGTAGGCCCGGGAACACGGCGGAATCGATCTTCTTAGCGATCGCCTCGTCGCTCGAGAGGATCAGCCCGCCGCGCGGGCCGCGCAGCGATTTGTGCGTCGTCGTCGTCGAGACATGGGCGTGCGGCACCGGCGAAGGATGCACGCCGGCTGCGACGAGCCCGGCGAAATGCGCCATGTCGACCATGAGATAGGCGCCGACCTCGTCGGCGATCTCGCGGAAGCGGGCAAAATCCCAGAAGCGCGAATAGGCCGAGCCGCCGGCGATGATCAGCTTCGGCTTCACCTCGCGGGCGCGCGCCGCGACCGCGTCCATGTCGATGAGGTTGTCATCCTTGCGCACGGTGTAGTGCGCCGCCCTGAACCATTTGCCGGAAATGTTGACCGGTGAACCATGCGTCAGGTGCCCGCCGGCGGCGAGGTCGAGCCCCATGAACGTGTCGCCGGGCTGCAAGAGCGCCAGGAACACCGCCTGGTTCATCTGGCTGCCGGAATTCGGCTGGACGTTGGCGAAGCGGGCG
>JAFAVH010000385.1 GCA_019242655.1 Methylobacteriaceae bacterium | reverse complement strand
GATGACGCGGGCTGACCATGCGAGCGGCTCCGACCGCGTCTACGAAGCTGTCGCGACGGCGGATGCCGACGAGTGCCACGACATCGTCATCAACCTGCAAGGAGACATGCCTGCGATTTCTCCAGACGCGCTCCACGCTGCATTTCTTCCGCTCAACGACCCGCAAGTCGATATCGGCACGGTCGCGGCAATCGCGTCAGACGCGCGGGTCGGCGAGAGCCCGAGCGTCGTCAAAGTCATCGGAACGCGGATTGGGGCAAACCGGCTTCGAGCGCTTTATTTCACGCGTGCACTGGCGCCCTGGGGCGAGGGAGACCTTGTGCAGCACATCGGTGTATACGCGTTTCGGCGCGCGGCACTCGCGCGTTTCGCGGCCCTGCCGTCCTCGCATTTGGAGAAACGCGAGCGGCTCGAGCAATTGCGCGCTCTCGAAGCAGGCATGCGAATCGACGTGACGCTGATCGAAAAGGCGCCGATCGGTGTCGACACGACCGCCGATCTCGAGCGGGCGCGTAGCTATTTTGAGGGGAAGACAAACGCGTGACGCAAAAGATAATCGCATATCAGGGCGAGCCCGGAGCCAATTCGCATATTGCCTGCCGCGACATCTATCCCGATTGGGAACCGCTTCCCTGCGCGACATTCGAGGACGCATTTGCCGCGATCGGCGATTGCAAGGCCGATCTCGGCATGATCCCGATCGAAAATTCGATCGCCGGGCGCGTTGCCGACATCCATCATTTTCTGCCGACCGCTGGGTTGAAAATCATCGGCGAGTATTTCTTGCCGATTCATTTCCAGCTGATGGCGCCGCGCAGAGCGAAGCTGGAGACGTTGCGCCATGTGCACAGCCACATCCATGCGCTCGGCCAATGCCGCAGAATCATCCGCAAGTATGGTTTTGCCGCGCATGTCGCCGGCGACACGGCGGGCGCGGCACGCGAAGTCGCGGAATGGAACGATCCGACCCGCGCCGCACTCGCGCCGAAACTCGCCGCCGATGTTTACGGCCTCGAAATCCTTGCCGAAGATGTCGAAGACGAAGCGCACAACACGACGCGCTTCGTAATCTTGTCGCGCGCGGAGCAGCGGCCGAATCCCGGCAGCGGCGCGATTGTGACAAGCTTCGTCTTCCGCGTGCGCAACGTGCCGGCGGCGCTCTACAAGGCGCTCGGCGGCTTCGCCACAAACGGTGTCAACATGACGAAACTCGAAAGCTACATGATCAACGGCGAGTTCACCGCAACGCAATTCCTGGCCGACGTCGACGGTCATCCTGACGATCCGCCGCTGGCGCGTGCTTTGGAGGAACTCGCGTTTTTTTGCGAGGAGCTTACGATTCTCGGCGTGTATCCCGCACATCAATTCCGCATCGACTCGCAGGCGAGACGGGGCTGAGCCCGGCTGTGAACTATCTCTACCTCGCCGGCGCCATTATTTTCGAGGTGATCGGCACCTCTGCGCTAAAGGCATCGGACGGATTCTCGAGGCTGTGGCCCACTCTGTTGATGGCGCTGTGTTTCGCCGCGGCCCTCTTTTGCCTCTCGCAGACATTGCGGACGATTCCGCTCGGTATCGCCTACGCCATCTGGTGCGGCGTTGGCATCATCCTGACCGCTCTAAGCGGCTGGTTCATGTTCCGGCAATCGATCGACGTTGCGGCAATCGTCGGCATGGCGCTGATCATCGCCGGCGTGCTCGTCATCAATCTGATGTCGAAATCGGTGGCCGAGTAAAAGCCGATCAAGCCCTTCCGCACAAGTTCCATTGCATCATTCCGTTCATGCAGCGCTTCGCCATTCGCGCCATCCACGTGCGCGAAGCTCGCAGGCGGGGCAGAGACCGCAACCGTAACCCCACTCGTGACGTTCGCCGCGCTCGCCAAGATAGCAAGTGTGCGTGTCCTCGACGACGAGATCTACGAGTGCCGTCCCGCCGAGTTCATGCGACAACGCCCAAGTCGCCGCCTTGTCGCGCCACATGAGCGGCGTCTCGATGACGACACGGCTCTCGATCCCGAGATTGAGCGCGACCTGCAGCGCCTTGATCGTGTCGTCGCGGCAATCCGGATAGCCGGAGAAATCCGTCTCGCACATGCCTCCGACGATTCGCTTCAAGCCGCGCCGGTAAGCGAGCGCCGCCGCGAATGTCAAGAAGATGATGTTGCGGCCGGGTACGAACGTGTTGGGCAGACCTTTTTCGTTTGTCGCGATCTCGACATCCCGTGTCATCGCGGTGTCTGACATCGCGCCGAGTACGGAAAGATCGATTGTGTGATCGTCGCCGAGCCGCTCCGGCCATTGCGGCATCAAGCGCATGATCTTATCCCGAATGATCGGGCGTTGCTTCAGCTCGACGCCATGACGCTGGCAATAGTCGAAGCCGACCGTCTCCACATGCCGATATTTTGCGAGCGCCCACGCGAGACACGTCGTCGAATCCTGCCCGCCCGAAAACAGGACGAGCGCGCGCTCACCGTCAGCCGCCATTCGCCCATGCCGCGAGCAAATGATGCGCGATAGCGATCTTCGGCGGCGCGAAGAGTTTTGCCGGGTGGACGTTGCGCAGCATCAGGTGCGCCTCCTCGCGCGCGAACCAACGTGCATCTTCGAGCTCTTTCGTGTTGACGTTGAGATCGCGCGAGGTTGCCTCGGCCAAGCAGCCGATCATCAGCGAACACGGGAACGGCCATGGCTGCGAGGCGAGATAAGTGATGCGCCCGGTGGTGATGCCGGCCTCTTCCTTGATCTCGCGCCGCACCCCGTCCTCGATCGTCTCGCCGGATTCGATAAAGCCGGCGAGACACGAATACATGCCGACCGGAAAGCGCGCCTGACGACCGAGCAGACAGCGGTCGCCATCCGTTGCCAGCATGATCGCGACGGGATCGGTGCGCGGAAAATGATGCGTCCCGCAGGAATCGCACTCGCGCCGCCACCCCGCGGCAGTCACGCGCGTCGGCGCCCCGCAATTCGAACAGAAGCGGTGATGCGCATGCCAATACATGACGCTTTTCGCCTGACCAAGCGCGCCGACCATTTTCGGCGAGACGAGTCCCTGCAGCGCAATCGAGCGCAGATCGACGCTGGTGAGCCCGCCCTGCCCGTGCATGGCGGCACCGAGTTCCGAATCGAACTGGCTCGCAAAAATGCCGCCGGTACCGTGGTAGCCGAGAAAGGCGATTTCGCGCGGCTCGCCGAAGCGTTTGGCTTCGTCAAAAGTGTAGAGCGCGTGGAAATCGTCGCCCTCGCGCTGCAGCAGCGCATTGTCGCCAACGAGAACGAGGGTGCGCGCCTCCGGATCGCGCCGAAGCGTCGCAATGAACTCCGCGTCCTCGCGCCGCTCCGACATGCGATCGAGCGGATTTATCGCATACCCGGTCGCGGCGGAGAGTTCGGGGAGATCAACAATCAGTGACATAGCTCGGCCTTAGCATCGGCTAATGTGGTCGGCTTATAAGCTCGGGCAAGCCTTGCCACACTTCTGTCTTGCACCACAGGCGCAGATCGACCAAATAGGGCGCGGGAGGTTGGCGGTGGACGCACCACTCGCCAACCGGGTCAGGTCCGGAAGGAAGCAGCCCTAACGAGACCGGGCGGGTCTCTGTCCAGCCTCCCACATTCCGCTGCCGACCGGCTTTTCCGCTGCCTTCCGGTGCGGCTCGCTTGCGGCCGTCCGGCTGCCGCCGGATATTCCAAGACCCGATGACCGACGAATTCGACAGAGAGGCCCCCGCAGGCGCCGACGCACAGCTTTTCGGAGCGCCTGACCTGCCACGCGGCTCCGCAGCCCCCGCCGAAGCCGCCTACCGCGTCCTCGCCCGCAAATACCGGCCGACGACCTTCGCCGACCTTATCGGCCAGGAGCCGATGGTGCGCACCTTGTCGAACGCGTTCGAGCTCGGACGAATTCACCAAGCGTATCTGCTCACCGGCGTGCGCGGTGTCGGCAAGACGACGACCGCCCGCATTCTCGCCCGCGCGTTCAACTACGACCTGCCGGCCGCCGACGGGCGGGAGGCGATTTCGCGCCCAACCATACACATGGCCGAACTCGGCCTGCATTGTCAGGCGATCATCGATTCACGCCATGTCGACGTGATCGAGATGGATGCGGCCTCTCATACCGGCATCGACGACGTGCGCGAGATCATCGAGAACGCGCGTTACCGCCCGGTCTCCGCGCGCACCAAAGTCTACATCATCGACGAAGTGCACATGCTGTCGAAGCAGGCCTTCAACGGCCTGCTGAAGACCTTGGAAGAGCCGCCCGAGCACGTCAAATTCCTGTTCGCGACGACAGAGATAGAGAAAGTACCGGTGACGGTGCGCTCGCGCTGTCTGCGTTTCGATCTGCGCCGCGTCGACACCGACTTGCTCGTGCGCCATCTCGCAAGCATATGCGAAAAAGAAGGCGTTGTTGCGGAGCCGGCGGCGCTCGCGATGATCGCGCGCGCTGCGGAAGGGTCCGTCCGCGATGCGCTGTCGCTGCTCGACCAAGCGATCGCGTTCGGCACGCAATCGGGCGCAACAGGTGTGCGCGCCGACGATTTGCAGACGATGCTCGGGCTCGCCGATCGGAGCCGCATCCTCGATCTATTCGAACGCGTGATGTCGGGCGACATGCCAACGGCCCTCGCGCTGCTCAAGCAGCAGCACGATACCGGCGCCGATCCCGCGCAAGTCTTGAACGAACTCGCCGAATTCACCCACCTCGTGACCAAGCTGAAGCTCGCGCCGGGCGCACCGAAGGACACATCCCTCACGCAAGAGGAGCAGCGCCGCGGGACCGAGTTTGCAAGCAAGCTTTCGATCCCGGTGCTGACGCGCACGTGGCAGATCCTGCTCAAAGGCTTGCAGGAGGTGCGCGAAGCGCCGCGTCCGCTTGCTGCCGCCGATATGGTGCTCGTGCGCATTGCTTACGCCGCCGATTTGCCGACACCGGGCGAGGCGCTGCGTCAGCTCGGCTCGCCGCCGCCGGAGACGCGCACGCCTCCCGCGCCATCCCCCGCCCCGCGCGGCCGCGGGCCCGGAGCCGCGGCTCTCGCTGTTGCGTCCGCGCCAATTACGAATGCTGCGCCGCAGATCGCCGCCGCGCCAAAAGTCCGCATCGAGAGCTTCAACGCGCTCGTCGCGCTTGCCGCGCAAAACCGCGACATTCAGATCAAGACCGCGCTCGAACGTGACATGCGGTTGGTGCGATTCGAGGAAGGTTCGCTCGAATTCGCGCTCGCACCCGGCGCTTCACCTGCACTCGCGCAGACGCTGATGCGCAAGCTGCAGGATTGGACCGGCACGCGCTGGATGGTGGCGATCTCGTCCGCTGCCGGCGCGCCGACCTTGCGCGAGCAAGCGGACGCGAAAGAGCACGAGCGTCGCGTCGGCGTGCAGGCCGATCCGCTTGTGCGCAGCGTGCTCGAGCGTTTCCCCGGTGCGGAGATTGTCGCCGTGCGCTCGAATGCCGTCGAGGACGAGATTGCGCCGCCGGCCTCGATCGTCGCGGCGGAACAGAGCGACGAGGTTGCTTATGTCGACGAAGTCGACACCGAGAACGATACCTGAGACACGGCGGAGCAAAACAAGATGAAGGATTTGATGGGGCTGATGAAGCAGGCTCAGGCCATGCAGAGCAAAATGGCCGAGATGCAGAGCGAGCTC
Source organism: Methylobacteriaceae bacterium (assembly GCA_019242655.1). Classification (GTDB taxonomy): domain Bacteria; phylum Pseudomonadota; class Alphaproteobacteria; order Rhizobiales; family Beijerinckiaceae; genus JAFASC01. Next base: position 14,321 of record JAFAVH010000385.1, on the reverse strand, counting down.
GAACAAAGCGAAGTGCAGGGACAGTCCGGCGCCGGCCTCGTGAAAGTGACGCTCACCGCCAAGGGCAATATGAAAGCGATCGCGATCGACCCCTCGCTGTTGAAGAGCGACGAGGCCGAAATCCTCGAAGACCTGATCGTCACCGCGCATGAGGACGCGCGCAAGAAGGCCGAGCGGCTCATGGAAGAGAAGATGAAATCGGTCACTGCGGGCCTGCCGTTGCCGCCGGGACTGAAACTGCCGTTCTAAGAGCACATGGCCGAGCGCGTCGCCGGCGCCGAGATCGAGCGCCTCATTCAATTGCTGGCGCGCCTGCCGGGTTTAGGTCCGCGCTCGGCGCGCCGCGCCGCGTTGCACCTCATCCGCAAACGCGAGGAACTTTTGGCGCCACTCGCCGACGCGATGCAGACCGCGCGCGAGAAGATTCTGGTCTGCTCGCAATGCGGCAATATCGATACGCTTGATCCCTGCACGATCTGTCGCGATCAGCGGCGCGATCCGAATGTGCTGGTTGTCGTCGAAACTGTCGCCGATCTTTGGGCGTTAGAGCGCGCCGGCGCCATCCGCGCGCGCTATCACGTTCTTGGCGGCACGCTGTCGCCGCTCGACGGCATCGGCCCGCAGGACATAAATCTCGAGACGCTTGTCGCCCGCGTCGGTGAGGGCGAAGTGCGCGAGGTGATCCTCGCCGTCAACGCCACCGTCGACGGTCAAACGACGGCGCATTACGTCACCGACCTACTGTCACATCTCGAGGTGAAAACGACTCGTCTCGCGCATGGCGTGCCGGTCGGCGGCGAGCTCGATTATCTCGACGAAGGCACGCTCTCGACCGCGATCCGGCAGCGCACGGTGTTTTGAGGCGCGTGGTTGTCCCGGACGCCTCTGACCTCGCATGTTTGCGAGGTCATACGGCTCCGGGAATGTGGGCGTGCGTCATTCTTGTTACGCATCGCTGCGCGATTTCAAAAAGCGCTCGCATCATCGCTGATGCGGATAAAAGGACACGGGCGCCGAGCGGCCGATCCTAATTTTCTTTAGTGCCGGTCGCCCGGCGCCCATGTGCGGCGATTTATGTCCCTTGCTTCCCGCATCTTCGCGGATTTCGGTGCTGCCACCTAAATCCACTCAAGCGATCTGAGCCGCGGACCGGTCATAGTGCCGGACGGGCGGGTTACTCCGCGCCGCGCGTCTTTCGACGTACGTCACCGGTTTGCAAGAGCCTCCCGAGGCGCGGATTCCGATGTCCGCGCCGCAGGCGCCGCTTCCTGCCCGCACCGCCCGGTACGGAAGCCGGACGGTGCCCTAGGTGGGCGGGAACGTCAGCGTTGTAGGACTAAATTCACAGTCTTGTCAATAAGAATTTTGAAAAGGGGCTCCTCGGCACTTGCGAGTGACCGCCAGCTCGGCATGCCATTCGTCAGAAGCCAGCCCTTGCCGTTCATTCCCGGCTTGTTTAGCTTAATTCTAAACAAGCCGGAGCTTACCATGCGGTCCTTTTCCGATCTGACAGAACGCGAAGTGCTCGCGTTGGCGATCAGCAACGAGGAGGAGGATGGCCGCATCTATGCCGACTTCGCGGAAGGTTTGCAGGAGAACTACCCTGACACAGCCCGCGTCTTTCTCGACATGGCGGAGGAGGAAAGCGAGCATCGCCGCATGCTTATCGACACGTTCGTCGAGAAGTTCGGCGAACACATCCCGCTCGTCCGGCGCCACGACATTCGCGGCTATATTCAGCGCCGCCCATTGTGGCAGGTACGCCCGCTCGGCATCGATGCGGTGCGCCGACAAGCCGTGCAGATGGAAGAAGAGGCTGGACGCTTCTATCAGCAAGCCGCGAGCCGCACGAGCGATGCAGGGATCCGCAAGCTGCTTGGCGATCTCGCGCAAGCCGAAGTGGAGCATGTCCGCTCGGCCGGCAAGATAACCGAAAAGCGTCTGCCGGGCGACGTGCGGGCCCACGAAAACGACAGCGCCAATCGCCGCTTGATTTTGCAGATCATTCAACCCGGCCTCGTCGGGTTGATGGACGGCTCGGTATCGACGCTGGCACCGGTCTTCGCCGCCGCGTTCGCCACGCACAATTCATGGAATGCGTTTCTTGTCGGCCTTGCCGCGTCGCTCGGCGCGGGCATTTCGATGGGCTTTGCCGAAGCGCTCGCCGACGATGGCAAATTATCCGGTCGCGGCACGCCATATTTACGTGGACTCGTCTGCGGGTTGATGACGATCGCCGGCGGCATCGGCCACACCTTGCCTTACATCATCCCCAACTTTTGGACTGCGACGATCATCGCGTGCATCGTCGTCGTGATCGAACTGCTGACGATCGCCTGGGTGCAGTGGCGCTACATGGACACGTCGCCGGTTTCGGCCGCCGCGAAAGTGATGCTCGGCGGCGGCTTGGTGCTGGCGACAGGCATATTGATCGGCAATGCCTGAGCCGGGCGCACTGCTCCCAAAAAGCAATCAGCTTTCCCACCCCGCTCATTATTGCGGCGTGACAAGATCGCCGGTGACGCCGCAGTAATTTACGCCCATGCCGGCACTGCCACTTAGGCCTAAATAGAGAGCGATGTACCGTCCTGCTCCAACAAGAAAGAGCGCGTCGCTGTCGATTGAGTAGTAGTTATTTGAACTCGCAACACTCGGTTGCGGTACCCTCACGGTCAGCTGTTTTAAAACTGTGGCACCGCTGGTGTTGGGCACGCCGTTCCAGACTTGCAGGCGCGCAGTAATAAGGGGATTACTTGCTAATGTCGAAGCATCGCATGCGACGTGTTTTATGCGCACATACGCATCCGTGGGTGTCGCGGCGGCGGAATAGAGAATGCAGATGCCGGCGGAACAGGTGCTGCCCGAGAAAAGGTCCTCGCAATACTCGTTGCCGATGCGCGTTCCGGCTTGTGCTGACGCGACCCAAAGGGTTGCGGCGGCGAGGGCGAGCGTGCGAATAAAAGATTTCATGGTAAAAGGCTCCAAATCGCGGCGCGGATGCGCCGGGGAGCCCACACTAACGGAAGTGCAAAAGTCTGTCCCTGAATAAGACGGTGACCCCAGGCGCGTTCATTTCTTCGCAGTATCGGGATTGGGCGTTTCCTGCTTCTCCTCGCGCACTTCGTCTGGAAAGCTGTCGGCGATAAACATCACAGCGGCCGTGACGAGGCCGACCGCAACGCCCAGCCACCAGAAGGAGGTCGCAACAGCGAGCCCGATCGCGCCGGTAATCCACACGGCGGCCGCCGCCTTGATGCCTTTCACGTCGAAACCGCTTTTAAAAATCACGGCGCCGCCAAGAAAGCCGATTCCCGACAGAAAGCCTTGCAGCGTGCGGCTGATTGCGGCCGGGTCGCTCTCGGCGAAATGCCTGCCAAGCAGCATGTAGGTGGTGCTGCCAATGGCGATCAGAACCATTCCGGCGATGCCGATCGCTTTATGATGCACGCGGCGTTCAAACCCGATGCAGGCACCAAGGAAAGCGGCGACGGCGAGCCTGAAAAGAATGTCTCCGACCTCGCCCACCATCAGCCCCTCCTAAATCATTTGCCAATGAACGCTATCAGGGCTTCGTCCTCGGCGCCTGCTCGTTCGACCACGTGCGCGCGTCCGGCGCGCCGCATGTTCCCTCGATCGCATACGCGGCCCGACCGCGCCGTAAGTCGTGACACTCCGCATCAAGTCTGGAGTGTCATGATGCCGCTGGACCGATCCGGCGACGCCTACTTCACCCAGACCGACACCGACGTGCCGCCGCCGTCGCGTTTGAACGCCTGGCACTCGATTTTAGACATCGGCGTTTCGGTCGCGGCGAATTCGGTGCTGCCTTGCAACGCGGCGCGATGACAATTGCGGATCGCCATGCCGAGCGTCGACATGAGCTCGCCCGTCGTTGCGACGCCGGCCTTTGTCGCGAGATCGAAGAAAGCGGCCGGCGGCTCGGCCGCGTCGGAGCGCACATAGACGCCGATCTTGTCCGGGCTTGTGCATGACAGCGACAGATCGCGCGCGGACGGATGCTCGAACAGAACGCGCGTGCCGAGCTCGGAGAACTGCGCGAAACGCGCATTCGTCGCGCCGACGATCTTGTTGGTGATCGTTTTGCACGGCTGATCCTCGGCACGCTGCGCCGCAGGCGCCGCGTGCGGCAACAACCAGAGGCTCGCGGCAGCGACCATATATGCGCGTTTCACAATCGACTGCATTCCCCGCAAATGCCGCCGCAATGCGCGCGCGGCAAGTCGCAATTGTTCACATCAGCGCGAGCTCGGCCCGCGATAGGCCTGCGGCGGCAGGGTCGGATCGAGCGCGGTCGACGCCGTCGTCGCCGCAGCGCCCGTGTAGCCGGCAGCGCGGGGATAGACGGACGCCGCATTGGCGACCGGCGCCATGTAGCGGAGGCCGCCGCTGTCGGCCACGCCGAACGTTGTCTGCGTGACCGTCGTTTGCTCCGGCGCCGCCCGCTTGGCAGCGACATCCTTTTCGGCCGGCCGCTTCGCCCGGCGCACCTTTTTCGGCTGCTCGCCTTCGGCTGCGACCGGCTGCTTGGCGCCGACCAAGCTCTCGAGACTCGGCGAAAGATCGGCCACCATTCCGTTGCTGCGCGTTTGACCCGTCGACGTTCCGCGCGTCATGCTGTTTGCCGCGATCACCTTGTCGAGATCGACGTCGTTTGCAACCGACAGGCTTTCGACGAGACCCGCAAGCGCATCGAGCGTCATGTCGCGGCGGCACATGGCAACGCGTACCGAAGCCGGCGTCGAATGCCCCATCATCTTGGCAAAACCCGACCGGGTGGCGCGCGCATCGCGCAAATCGTCCACCCATTGCCAGGCGAACATGCAGCGCGCGCCGTCGCCGCGCACGCCGATCGCCAATCCGAACGTGCCGAGTCCGTTCTCTTTCGGCTTCAAGACGATCTTCATCGGGACGCCGGGATAGCGCGACAGGATTTCGCTGCGGATCCCCGCCTCCGTCGGTTTTCCCACGCCCTTCTCCTTAGGCTTGGTGACGACGTCCACTTCGATGCGGTTTTCGGGATGGCCCTCCTTCGCGTAAGCGAGAATGAGATCCTGATGGAAGCCGTTCGCCGTCTCGCGTTCGCGCACCTGCAGGACCGGCCCTGCGTCAGCCGACATTTGCAGGAGGCCGCTTGCGCCTGCCTGAATAGGTGCGACCGCGGCGACGCTCGAGACGGGCGTCGGATCGACCGCCGAGAACAGCGTCGGCGCCGGCGACGACGCGGACGAGCAGGCGGCGAGGGGAAGTGCGAGCAGAGGGAGGAGACGTTTCATCATCGGTTCCAGTAGTTTTGTGCGGACGTTGGAGAGGCTTGCGGCGCTTGCGGTGAAAGAGGTTGCGCGGCGACGACCGCGCCGCCCGATCTCACCGCATCGCTCCACAATGTGCCGGCGGCGGCCGATTGCGCGGAATAAGGCGGCCACGTCGCGGCGTTCTTGCCGTTCCAGCCCGGCAGAAGCGTAAAGCCGTAGCGCTCGTAGGGCATAGGCCCGACGCCGGTTACGCGACGCGCAACGAGCGGCGTTGCGAGCGGCGGCTCCTGAATCAGCGGCGAAACCGCGGCTTGCGGCAGCGCCAGCGACGGGGTCGTGTCGGCGCGCGGAACGCCCGGCAATCCGTAACGCAACGGATTTTCCGCCGCGACCGAGATCGGGAATTCCTTCGGATCGATCTTGACGCGCTGCAACGGCGACACCGCGCTTTGCGGCAGCGGGATCGTCGCTTGATTGATCGGGCGCGGAACCCCGCCATACGCGACGGTGTACGTGCCGTACGCAGCAGCGCCGGGAACGCCGGAAGCGCGCACATTGAAGGGCGCGCTTTGTGCGGTTTTTGCAAGACTCGGATCGAGCTTCAAGTCGCACGGTGTCGGCGGGTGGTAGCCGTCGTCGGGAAACAGGAGACCGATGACGCTCGGGAAGAGACCGTCATAGCGGTTGACGAGTTCGAAGAACTCCTTCGTCTTCTTCAGCTTCTTCAATGTCAGCGCATAGCCGAAGACCGTCTGCTCCTTCGGCATCCAGGCGGTCGCGTACTGGAACCATTCGAGCGCGACCGGCAGCTGACACGAATTGTAAGCGTACCAGGCAAGCGCCTGCGCGCCCTCGCCCGACTGCGTGTCCAACGTCACGCGCGCATAGCGCGTCAACCGCTCCGGCTCGATCGCCGGCGGATCGGGCTTGGTCAGGTCGGCTTCAAGGATGTCGATGAACAGGATTGCATTGTTGACGAGCGGCTCGCGCCAGGCATAGGCGACCTCTTCGGTCTCGCGCTTCATGCCGAGCTCGCGCAGCGAATGGGCAAGGCCGTGCGCGACCATCGCGTCGCCGCCGCGCTGCAGCGCGAGCTTGAACCATTCGAGCGCGTCGCGCGGCTGCTTGCGCTTGTAATAATACCACGCAACGAGGCCGGATTGATTGAAGTCGTCGCCGTTGCGCGCATACTCCTCGAAGGCGCGCATCTCGGCATCGGTGATCTCGTTTGCCGGCTCGTCGTGCAGAAGAGCGCTCATCCGCGCGCGCGTGATGTCGATCGCGATCGAGGCGAATTCGCTGCGCCCGTCCGGAAGGGTCTTGCCCATCTGCAGCAATGCTTCGACATCCGTCATGCGCAAGGTCGCGATGGCGCGCAGGATCGTTGCGCGCCGCACGTCCGCCGCGCTGTTGTGCGACAGCATCGTCTTCAGCACATTCAGCGCTTCCGGAAACGCCTTGGTGCGCGCATAAGCCTCCGAGATCGACCAGAGGATTTCCGGATCGGTTTCGACGCCTGGAATCTGCTCGTCCTTGGAGGCGGCGATCAGGTCCTGCCAGCGCCCGCTCTTCCAATAGGTCATGATCTGCCGGCGCAGCGTCTTGTATTTGAGCTTCGTCGTCAGATCCTTCGATGGACGCCAACGCGGATTTTGCCTCATGCGCTGGTTGATGACGACCTGCAGATCGTCGAGCCGGTCGTTGGCGAATAGTTCCCAGAGCACTTCTTCTTCGGGATCGTCGGAGAGCGTTGCGCTGTCGAGATCTTCCGGCACGCGCCAATCGGGATAGAGCCGCCGCAAGCGGTTGATCTCGATATTGACGCGATCGGTCTGATGCAGCGCCGCGTAGTAGCGCAACGCACTTTCGTCAGGCCCTTCGACGTTGCCCTTGATGAGGCGCACCGGCTTCGGCGCTTCGGCGGGCGTCGCGCTAAGCGGCTCCGGCTTTTTCGGCTCGGTTGTTTGCAGCACCGGCGGCGCGACGCGCTTCATCGGCGTTTCCGCCGAGAGGTCGATCACAAGCGAGCCTTCGCCGAGCTCCGCCGCGCATGGCGATGCCGCGCCGACTGCGAGAGCCGCCGCCAAAAACGCCAATGTTGCGAGGTTCACCCGCGCAGACATGACGGATATCTCATCTGCAACGCGATGAGCGCGAGCGCGCGCAAGGTCGCGGGATAATAGTTTTCGGACGGCGATGACGAACGCAGCTCCGCCGGCACGGATTGCGCGTCGGTGACGCAGAGCGTCAACGCGGGAACTGCGGCATAGCCGGTCTCGCCGTACGTCTCGATGTCGCGGCCGGAGGCGAGGTCGACGATCGTCGCCTGCCCGCGGCGATGACGCGCCCACGCGGCGAACGGCTCATAATGCTCGCGCTCGCCAATGCCCGCCCAGGAGAGATAAAGCGGGATGCGGATCGCGTTGTAGGCGAATGCGTTGGGGAATCCCTGCGCCGCTTTCGGCGTGCCTTCTTTGAGCGCGGTCCAGTCGCCTGGCAGGTGCGAGGGCCCGCCTTGTGTCGCCTTCAGCAAAGCGAGGCCGCTCTGCATGATGCCGTTCCAGTCGATCTCAGGCGCGACGAGCGACAAACGCGTCAATGCCGGAAAGACGTAATAGGAGAGGTTGACCACCGGCCCATCGTTGCGGTCTTCGGCGGCAAATCCCGCAAGCGCGGGCAAAAGCAGCGCGCCTTGCGCGGATTTGTTGATGACAAGCTTGCGGCCGATATCGACGGCGATGCGCCGCGCGGCGATGCGCAAGGTCGTGTCGTTCCAGAATTCCGCCGCTTCCGTGAGCGCCCAGGCGATCAGGAGATCGCCGTCGGTCGCATCATTCATGTCGGCGACAGCGGGACGCTGCCCCGGCTCCCAACGCCATGCGAAGAGATCGTCGCCGCGCACCAGCAGATTAGCGCGCGTCCAGCCCCAGAGAAGATCGAAAACCGGACGGTCGTTCGCGGCGACGGCAAGCAGCATGCCGTAGCCCTGCCCCTCACTGTGGCTGACGAAATTGTTGCCGGTGTCGATGACGCGGCCCTGGTCGGTGATGAACCGCGATTTGTAATTCAACCAGACGTCAGGGCTTTTCAGCGCGCCGCCAAGCGGCAACGAACGCGCGTCGAGCTTCAGCGGACGCGGCGCTTCCGTCGCCGGCGGGACGGCATTCGTCGTCTGCGCGGCAAGCGGCGCCGCGGCGGCGCCGATCAGCGACAAAGCGGTGAGGAGGCGCGCGATGCGTTTCATCAGTGCTTCCGTCCGATGCTGCGCACGAAGAGCGTCGTCGTTGCCGCGAGCACTAGGCCGAGAAAGAGCGCGGCCATGATGTAGATTTCGGTGTTCAACGACAGCCAGCCCGCCGTAATCAGCCTCACGTTCGAGATCGTGAGCGGCGCCGTGACCACGAGATGCGTCTTCTCGACCGGAATGCTCGACACCTTGCCTTCGCTCGCATCGAGCACGGCAACGCGGCCGGCGATCTGCTGCCAGACGCGCGGATCGACCAGGCAGGCGGCGGCCTGGACCAGCATCGGCGCATTCGGCGCGGTGACGAGCGTTGTGACGGTGTCGGAGCGCTCGCCGGTCAGTCCCTGCGCGACCACCATCGACGTCGTCGGCGAGAAGGTCGGGCCCGGCGGCGGCGGCCCGAACGTCGTGTCGACCCAGGAGATCATGCCCTGCGACTTCGTCTTCAGGAACTCGCTCGAGCGCGCGATGATATTCATCACCATCGTAGTCAGGCGGCCCTGCCCGTTGACCTTCTTGTCCCACTCGTTGAAGAGGTCGCGGCTCGGCTGCGCCGACGCGTTCGGCGTCGAGCCGGTCGCCGTGTAGTCGACGCCCTGCCGTCGCGCGAGCGCAGCGACACGCAATGCATCGGGCAGGCGCGACGCGCGGCACGCGGCGGGGAAATTCCGCTGCAGCATGAGGCGGTCACGCGCCATCTGCTCATAGCGCGGAAGAATGGGGTCGGCTTCTTTGCGCTCGACGACAGCGCGATTGACCCATGTCGTGCGCAGAGCATCGACATCGACGCCGACGCTCTTCATCAAGCCCGGCTCGATATTGTCGAACGCGCCGATGACCAGCGCGGAGCCGCCCTCCTTGGAAGAGCCGGCATTGGTGACAAGGCGGAAGTTGATCGGCCGGCCGGCGATGACTGCCATGCGCGCGGTGATCGTCGCCGCCGCGCCGATCGTGTCGCGATCGGGCGATGGCAGAACGAGCTTCGGGCGCGTCTCGTCGCCGCCGACATAAGGAAAGCCGCCGGTCGCGGTGACCGACAGGTCGGGCATGCGCGCAATGCGCGCGATCGGCGGCAATTCGAGCTCGGTCGAATCGAGCAAGAGGAAGCGCTTCGATCCGGCGACAGCGGCGAGCGGATCGCAGGTCTTGTCGTCCTCGACCGGCAATTGCGCTTCGATCTCGATGCGGTTCAAGCCGGGGCGCAAATAGCCGAGCGGCACCGGTACGGCATTGTCCTGGAAAACGTCGCCAGACGATTTCGGCAGCTGCACGCTCACCGCATTGCGGCCGTTGGCGCTGACAACGATCTGCGCTTCGGTTGTGAGCCCGGCCGCATAACCGCCGGCGAGACGGATCGTCGCCTTGCCGTAATCGGCGGAGAAATAATCCGGCGGCAGGATGATATTGAACGCGAGCCGGAACAGCCGTCCGTTGAATTCCTGGCTGACGACGCCGAGTTCGCGCAGCTTCACGCGTTGCGCGCCGCCCATGCGATAACCGGGGAAAGCAGCGGCGCCACGCAGGCCCGCCGGCGTCCCGCGCATCTCAGTCGAAGGCACGAATAGACCGAGCGCGTCCGTCACGTTCTTTTCGGTCGCGCCGGTGACGACGATGGTCGTGCGCCGCGTCGGTGTCGCCGGCAGAATCTCTAAGCCCGAGCTCGCCGCTGTGTTGATCGTGCCCGGGTCGAAAAGTTTCAGAACCTCGGCATGCGTGCCGACGACGAGATTGATGCCGTATTCGCCATCGGCCAGCGGACCGACATCGACGACGGGCTGCTCGAAGCGGCCGACGAGCGAGATCGCCTGCGCCGCCGCAAGAATGCGCTCGAGATTTGCGGCATTGGTCTTATCGGGAACGACGGCGCGGATCGGCAATGCGCCTTGTGCGTCAGGCGGCAGCGCAGGCAAATCGGCGAGACTGGTCACACCATTGTCTTCGCGCGGCAGGATGAGTCCGGTCTGCGTCGGGTCGATTTGCGCCCAAAGTTCGTACGTCGCCGGAATCGAGCAATCGACGCGATGGCGAAGCTCCGTCGTCAGCCGCACCGAGTTCAAGCCGACGCGGATGAGGCCCGGCGGCACTTTGAAGCGAACCGTTTTGACGGCGCTCGTCGCGCGCGCGAACGTCTCGCCGACGACCACATCGTTGATCATCAGCTGCAAGGTCGATGCTTCCGGCATCACCGACACCGCGGCGATGAAGCCGACCTGGAACTCAAGGTTCGAGCGCGCCTGCGTCTCGGTGAGGTACATCGGCCATTCGGACGTCGCGACTTCACCCGCAAGGCGAAAGCCCTGCAGGTTGTTCGTGAGGTGCCGGAGCACGGTCGAGGAGGCACGCGCCTCCAAAGGCGATGCGCGCGCGACCGGTCGTGCAACGATGCTTGGCGACGTCTGATCCGGCACGCCGAGGCGCGGCTCACGCGGTGGGTCGGCATGCAATTCAGCAAGCGGATTTGCGTTGGCCGCGGCGGACGTTTGCGGCTCGGCAGTTTTGGCGGGCTCTTGCAGCAGCCACGGCATTGTCGGTGTCTGGATGCGCTGCATGCCGGTCATGCCGGTCAGCGACGATGGCACGGTCGTAAAGATCGCCTGGGCGCGCGCATGCCTCGCGGCAAGCGCGATCCCGACGGCCGCGACAGCGACCAGCAACGATCTTTTCAAACCGACTCTACGCATCGAACTTTTCTGGCTACGCGACTTTCTGCAGTGGTTTTGGGGACGGCACCGGCGTCGCCTTGCCGAGACGCGCAAGGCGCCTCAGCCAAACGGTTGCCGGAAGATTGGATGGGAGCGGTCGCACAGCGTTCTTGTTGCCGGCCGCGCCAAGGAGATAAGCGAATGCGCGGAACGGCTCGGCCAATCCCCAGCGCATGAATGTCAGCGTGCCGGCAAACACGTTCTTATGCTTGCGGCGGCTTGCGAGGAAGCGCTTGATTGCGTCCGGCTCGCCATACATGAGATCGGCGAGCACGTAATATTCAGGCGCGTTGATCTCGCCGAACTGCACACCGTAGCGGATCGCGTCGCTCGTGCCGGACATATGCCGCACGATGGCCGGCAGCGAATGCGCGCCCACCATCGCGCCGCGCGACTCGATCGACAGCCGGCCTGCGGTTCCATCGGTGATCGTCGGCAGCTCGCTCAGTGCGCCGATCGGCACGACCGAGCAACCGCCGGCAGACACGTCGCGGATGATGACCGGTATGTCGCCGTCCTGAGTTGTTAGCGTGCCGGCGCGATCGATGGCGAGCCGCGGATGGCGGCGCGGCTCGCGCCGTTCCGCGACGCAACCAAGTGCCGCGCCGGCAATGATCATGTTGAACGCATTCCACAAACCGACGACCAGCATAAGGTTGGTGACGCCGGGCTCGTAGAGATAGCGGTAAAGCGCGGTCGCGCTGCCGATGAGAAGTAGACCGTACATCGCGAAGAACGGCCAGGCGAGCTCGGAGAGGTGGTTGTTGTCGAGCGTAATTCCCTTAGCCGTCACGTTGAACGTGGGCTTCTTCGGCCGCAGCGCGACGGAGACGATGGCTTTGACGAGATAAAGACCCTGCACATACTCGTAGAGCTCAGACACCCACGGCCACCGCACTTTGCCGTAGAGATAGTTCTGCAGCATGATGTTCACGCACATATACGTCGCGGTGTAGCCGATGGCTTCGTCGAGATTCGAGGTGAAAATCTTCACGTCGAAGAAGATGTGCGTGAGCGGCGCCAGCATGAAGACGAGCCGCGGGATCGGAAAGAACCAGAAGGTCATGCTGGAGAGATAAGCGAGCTTCTGGATGACCTTCAGACCGCTTTTCAACGCCGGATTCTTCAAAAGAAGGATCTGGAACATACCTTGGCACCAGCGCGAGCGCTGGCCGATGAACGATGCGAATGTTTCGGGCTGCAGTCCGGCGATCAAAGGCTCGTCGACGAAGACGCTGGTCCAGCCCTTCGAATGCAGTTCGAACGCGGTCTCGCAATCCTCGGTGATCGTGATGCCGGAGAATCCGCCCGTCGTCTTGAGCGCGGAGCGCCGCAGCAATGCCGCCGAGCCGCAGAAGAACGAAGCGTTCCACTTGTCGAGGCCGCGCTGCGTGACCGAGTAGAACATCTCGTTCTCGGACGGCATGCGCTGGAACGTGCGCAGGTTGCGCTCGATCGGATCGGGATTGAGGAAGACGTGCGGCGTCTGCACGAGGAACAGTTTCGGATCGCGCGCGAAATAACCCACGGTCTCGCGCAGGAAGCTGCGGAACGGCGCGTGGTCGGCGTCGAATACAACGACAATCTCGCCCGTCGAATGGGCGAGCGCCGCGTTCATGTTTCCGGCCTTCGCATGCTCGTTGCGTTCGCGCGTATGGTAAATCGCGCCGAGCTGCTGACATAGGAGCTGCAACGACACGCGCCGCTGCATAGCGGCGGCTGCCTTTTCCGGATTGGCATCGTTGCACTTCTGCTCGGTCCCGCCGTCGTCGAGAAGCCAGACCTTCAGCTTCTCCGGCGGGTAATCCATGTTCTTGGCGGCGGCGACCGTCATCGCCAGGATGTATTCGTCCTCGTTGTAGCTCGGGATGAAGACGTCGACGGTCGGCAGCTTGTCGTCGTCCTCGCGCGGCAGCCGCTCCCGCTCCAGCGGATCGACGTTGATGATCAGGCTGATGACAAGAATGAGAACGCAATAAAGCTCGGCGAAGAGCAGCATCGTGCCGAGCGACAGGCTGACGGGATCGGACCACGACGGCAGCGTATTGGTGATGCGCCAATACATGTAGCGAATGGCGATGAAGCTGCCCAAGGCAAGGAACAGCTGCCGGCCATGCCGGCTCGGAACGAACCACCAGACCGCCGTCATTGCGACAATGAAGGTGAGGCTGAGCGTGCGCTGCGCTTCGACGCTCACCGGTTGCGTGAGCAGAAGGATCGCGACCGCGCCCGACGCTAACCAGGCGGTAACCTTGATCGCCCCCATCGCCCCGTCTCGTTTTGTTAACGTCAACGAGCTTAGGGAGAGCTGGTTAATGGGATCGGTAAAATGCCGCTTGCGAGCGGCCCGCGGCTCAGGCGTGGTTAACGCGCCGTTTCAGAAGGTCAGGCGCGCGTCGAGTATCCCGTAGCCGCCGCGGCCGCGCACCTTGTCGTCGAGGTAACCGCCGGAAATGCCAAACTGCATCGCGCCCAGTCGCAGTCCGGTGAGATGCATGCCGAGGCGATACTGGCTGTAAAAATTGTCGCCGAGGACGAGCAGTTCCGGCCCGACGAAAAGTTGCGGTGCGATCGCGAGACCGGCTTTGAAGCGGGAATAGTAAGCGTTGTTCGCCGACGCATAGGACACGACACCCGATATCATCGAGTAGGGTGTCGGATTGACGTAGAAATCGACAGCCACCTTGCCGCCGACATGCAATCCCTTCGAAGCATTGTTCGGATCGTTGATCGACAGCCGGTTGTCGGTCACGTCGGCGCCGACATAGACCGCGACCGTGGCGGCGCGCATGACCCACTCATAGCCCACCAGGAACGCGCCATCGCTTTGCGTGCCGTTCACCCGGCCGATTCCGTCGGAGCCGACGTAGGAATAGCGCCCGAGAACGCCGCTCAGACGCAAACGGAAGCCGTCCTCATTGAGCCCGTCGAACGGAGCGATCGTGCCGATCATCGTGCCAAAGGTGGAACCGTTCGTATCCGCGGTCGCAGCGATGTCGATCGCCACGTGCGGCTTCGGCACGATCTCCTGCAGGTGCTCGCCTGTGTACCAGTCCGCTGCGTGTGCGGCCGTGAGGGACGCGAACAATGCAGCGGCGGCGA
>JAFAVH010000374.1 GCA_019242655.1 Methylobacteriaceae bacterium | reverse complement strand
GCACGCAAAAGACGGTCATTGATGAAGCCCGAAAGCGATCTCGCGAGTCTCGCCGTACTCAAAACGATCATCGGCAATCGATACGTAAGATCCCGCAAACAGAATCTCGGCCAACGCGAGCGAAATTCCGTGCTTTGCCTGACTGATTTCATCCTTGAGGGGATCGAACACGCATCGCACGAGAGCACATACTACGCTTCTGGCGTAGTGCAAGGGCCCTGCGTTGCCAGCCCCTGCCCTTTCCGCTAGTCCGGCGCTCACTCCGGAGCGGACTTCAACGACATGCTGCAGGGCCTGCGCAACGCCTCTCAGAACTGGATAGGCCGGGCGCTCATGGCGGTCGTCATGGGCTTCATCGTCGTGAGCTTCGCGATCTGGGGCATCGGCGACATTTTCCGCGGGTTCGGCTCCGGCAAGCTCGCTCAGGTCGGGTCGGTTGACATTTCGAGCCAGGAGTACCGCACGGCCTACCAAAACCAGCTGCAGCGCCTGCAGCGCCAGGCGCGGCGCGCCATCACCAACGACGAGGCGCGCGCGATCGGCCTCGATCGCGAGGTCTTGAGCCAACTCGTCGCCCAAGCCGCGCTCGATCAGAAAGCGCGCCAGCTCGGTCTCGCCATGGGGGAAGAGGACCTCGCCAAAGCGATTCTGAACGATCCCGCCTTCAAAGGGCCGAATGGGCAGTTCGACCGTAACCGATTCACGAACGCACTGCGCGACTTCGGTTATTCGGAACGCAGCTTCGCCAACGAGCGGCGGCAGGATTACCTGCGCCAGGAAATCCTGCAGGCCGTCGCCGGCAACCTCGCCGTGCCGCAAGCGATGCTCGAAGCGATCAACCGCTATCGCAACGAAACGCGCAGCATCGATTTTGTCGTGCTGCCGCCGAGTGCGGCGGGCGATATTCCCGCGCCCTCGGATGAGGTGCTGCAGAAATATTTCGACGAGCGGAAGCAGAATTTTCGCGCCCCGGAATATCGGCGGCTTGTGACGCTCGCCGTCACGCCGGCGACCGCGGTCGACCCGCAGAGCATCTCGGACGCCGACGCGCAAAAAGTCTATGACGAGGCGAAAGACGCGCGCTTCTCGACTCCGGAGCGGCGCGACGTCCAGCAGATCATCTTTCCCGACGAAGCCGCTGCCGCGGAGGCAAGCGCGAAAGTCAAATCCGGCGCGACATTCGAGTCGATCGCCGCTGATCGCAAGCTCACGCAAAAGGACATCGAACTCGGGCTCTTGACGAAGAGCGACATAGCCGATTCGGCGCTCGCCGCAGCTGCGTTCGCGCTTCCCGAGGGCGAAGTAAGCCCGCCGGTGAAGACGGCTTTCGGTTACGCGCTACTTCGCGTGACGAAGATCGAGCCCGGGAGCGCCAAGCCGTTTGCCGACGTCAGCGGCGAGCTCAAACGTGAGATCGCGGCGCAGCGCGCCAAAAGTCAGGTACAGAAACTGCACGATGCGATCGAGGACCAGCGGAGCGCCGGCAAAGCGCTCGCCGACGCCGCAAAATCCGCCGGCCTCGATGCACGCACGATCGACGCGGTCGATGCAACCGGCCGCGATAAGGACGGGAAGCCCGTTGAAGGTCTTGTCGCCGGGCCGGACCTCCTCAAAGCGGCATTTGCCTCCGACATCGGCGTTGACAACGACACGGTGAACACGCCGGACGGCGGTTACGTCTGGTTCGAAATTGCTGGGATTGAGCCCGCGCACGAACGCAAGCTCGAAGAGGTGAAGCTGCAGGTCGAGGCCGCTTGGCGCAACGACGAGACGCAACGCATTCTTGGCGAGAAAGCCGCCGCCATGGTGAAGGAGCTGCAAGGCGGCGGCAACTTTGAATCGCTTGCGGGCGCGGCGTCGCTGCAATTGCAGCATTCAAACGAGGTGAGACGTTCCGGGACGCCGGGTTTCACGCCGGCGGCTATCGTGCAGGTTTTCAATGTGCCGTCGGGCGGCGCGGGACAGGCTGTAGCCGAAGGCAACGGGCGCATCGTGTTCCACGTTCTCGATAGCGTCGTGCAGCCTGTCGATCCCGATAAGCCTGAATCGAAGCAGATCGCCGAACAGCTGAAGAGCGGGCTTACCGAAGACTTGATCTCGGAATATGTGCGGCGTCTGCAGAACGATTACGGCGTTTCCGTCAATTCGGGGGCATTACAAGCGGCCACCGGTGGCGACAGCGGCTACTGAACATGCTCGATCCGTCGTTCGATGCGTTTGCAGCGACGTACACGCGCGGCGAACCCGGCCTCATCGCAACGCGGCTGATTGCCGACCTTGAGACGCCTGTCTCGGCGTTCTTGAAACTCTCCACCGGGCGCGAAGGCAATTGCTTCCTCCTGGAATCGGTCGAGGGCGGCACGACCCGCGGCCGCTATTCCATGATCGGACTCGATCCCGATATTGTTTGGCGCGCCGACAATGGGCGCGCGGAAATCAATCGCCGCGCGCTGACGACGCGCGACGCGTTCGAGCCTTGTTTGGAGAAGCCGCTCGAGTCGTTGCGCGCGCTCGTGCGCGAGTCCGAGGTCGCGCAGGATGCAAGCCTGCCGCCGATGGCAGCCGGCGTCTTCGGCTATCTCGGCTACGACATGGTGCGAGAGATGGAGCGGCTTCCTCCCGCCAAAGCCGATCCGATTGGCGTGCCCGATGCGATCATGATCCGTCCGACGATCATGGTCGTGTTCGATTCGGTGAAGGATGAATTGTGCATCGTCACGCCGGTGCGGCCGCGCTCCGGCGTGACCGCGCATGCGGCTTACGATGCGGCAACTGAGCGTCTTGAGAATATCGTGCGGGTCCTCGAGGGACCGCTTGCGCATTCTGGCACCGCCGACCCTATGCTGCTGGCGGAAGCGCCGGTATCCAACACGCCCGAGCCGCGTTTCCTCGAGATGGTCGAGCGCGCCAAGGAGTATGTGCGCGCCGGCGATATCTTCCAGGTCGTGCTGTCGCAGCGTTTCACGTCTGCCTTTGCACTGTCGGCTTTCGCGCTTTATCGCGCTCTGCGGCGCGTCAATCCCGCCCCATTCCTCTGCTATCTCGATTTTGCCGGCTTTCAGATCGTCTGCTCGAGTCCTGAGATCCTGGTGCGCGTCCGCGACGGCAAGGTGACGATCCGCCCAATCGCCGGCACGCGCTGGCGCGGCGCGACGGCGGCTGAAGATGACGGCCTCGCCGCCGATCTGCTCGCCGACGAAAAGGAATGCGCCGAACATCTCATGCTGCTCGATCTCGGCCGCAACGATGTCGGCCGCGTCGCCGAGATCGGCACCGTCAATGTGACCGAGCAGTTCGCGATCGAGCGCTACAGCCACGTGATGCACATCGTCTCGAATGTGGAGGGCAAGCTCGACTCGCGCTTCGATGTCATCGATGCACTTACGGCGGGCTTTCCGGCGGGCACGGTTTCGGGCGCACCGAAAGTACGCGCCATGGAAATCATCGACGAGCTCGAGGCCGACAAACGCGGTCCTTATGGCGGCTGCATCGGTTATTTCGGCGCATCCGGCGAAATGGATACATGCATCGTGTTGCGCACCTCCGTCGTCAAAGACGGCAAGATGCATGTGCAAGCCGGCGCCGGGATCGTTTTTGATTCGGATCCCGCTTACGAGCATCGCGAATGCGTGAACAAAGCCAAGGCTTTGTTCCGCGCGGCGGAGGAAGCGGTGCGCTTCGCGACGCGAGCGCGGCGAGGCCAATAGCGATTCAAGCTGCCGATACTTCGCGCGCGCCCGCGCGCGTTGCATCAAGCGCAACCTCCACACTCGGCATGTATCGCGCCAGCGGACGTCGCACGCCGTGTTGCAGGAGAGCGTGGCGCACCGGACTGCTTGCGCCGGCGACGAGCACCTGCGTTCCTCCGCGATTGGCCTTCTCCGCGAAGGCCGCGATCGTCCGCGCTCCTGTACTGTCGAGCATCGGCACGGCGGAGAAATCGAGGACGTAGAATTTCGGCTGCTCGGCCAGGCGGTCCAGCGCGGCGCCGACGCTTGCCGCTGCACCAAAGAAAAACGCACCGGAAATGCGCAATACGATGACACCACGATCGGTGGCGAGATTGGAATCATAAGCGCTGCGCTCTGCGTCGCGATCGGATCGATCCCCCTGCACGATGGGGCGGCCGGTCTCGACGGCGATCGCCTGCGCCATGCGATGCAAGAACAAGAGCGCGCCGATACCGAAGCCGACCAGAATCCCTTCGGTAAGATCGCGAAATACAACGAGCAGAAATGTCGCCAGCAGGACGACCGCATCGCCGCGGGAGGCGCGCAAGAGCGTGACGAAGGCGTACCGTTCCACCATGTTCCAAGCGACGATTGCGAGTACGCCAGCGAGCGCCGCGAGCGGGATGTAGCTCGCAAGCGGAGCAGCGACGAGTATGAAGAGGAGCAGGAAAACAGAGTGCAGCATGCCGGCAACCGGTCCCCGCGCACCGGCGCGGACATTCGTTGCCGTGCGTGCAATGGTGCCGGTCACGCAGATGCCGCCGAAAATCGCCGACGCCATGTTGGCAATGCCTTGCGCCGCAAGCTCGCAATTGGAGCGATGGCGCCGTCCGCTCATCGAATCTGCGACCACGGCCGACAAAAGGCTCTCGATGCCGCCAAGAAGCGCGAACGACAAAGCCGACGGCAAAACCTCGACAATCTTATCCGTGCCGAAGGCTGGTAGATGCGGCGCCGGCAATGCATTCGGGATGCCGCCGAAACGGGTGCCGATTGTCTCGACATGCAGGTTGGCAAGCCACGCAGCGACGGACGCGAGTGCGACGGCGATGAGCAAGCCCGGCCAATGCGGACGAAACCGCCGCAACGCGAGGATGACGGCGATCGTAAGTGCTGCGATGACAAGCGCCGCGACGTTCAAGGTCTGCAGCGCATGCGCGAGCGCGGCGATTTTCGGAATGATCGGCCCGGGCTCCGGTCCGGCAAGTGCAAGACCGAGCAGGTCCTTCACCTGACTTGCGAAGATGATCACGGCAATTCCCGCCGTGAATCCGACCGTCACAGGATAGGGAATGTACTTGATGAAAGTGCCGAGCCGCGCGAGCCCGATAGCAAGCAGGACGAGGCCTGACATAAAAGTCGCGAGCAGCAGCCCGTCGAGTCCATGCTGCTGCACTGTTGTGGCGACAAGCACGATGAAGGCGCCAGCCGGACCGCCGATCTGAAATCGGCTGCCGCCAAGCGCCGAGACGCAGAAGCCGCCGACAATCGCCGTGTAAAGCCCGCGATCGGGCGTAACGCCAGACGCGATGGCGATCGCCATCGACAGGGGCAACGCGACGATCGCCACCGTGAGGCCGGCGATGGCATCGGCCTTCAAGTCGCGTAGCCGATAGCGGTCGCGCAAGATGGTGATCAGCTTAGGCGTGAACAGTTCGACAAAGCTCGGCTCGGCGAGTGGCGAGAGGGAGCGATTCATTTCGCTGGCTCGCGCATTTTCGGCTCGCGCAAGCGCACGCCGCGTCCGCCACTCGTGCTGACGGCATTGTCCGCGATCAGCTGAATGCCGGCCTTCTCCAGCGCTTCCACAACCTTGGTCAGCGTATCGACGACGCCGCGCACGACGCCATCGCTCGCTTCCATGCGTTGGATCGTCGGCAACGACACGCCGGAGAGCTTCGCCAATGTGGCTTGATCGATGCCGAGGAGCGCACGCGCCGCCCGCATCTGCGCGGAAGTGATCACGTTGAAAGCCCTGCCCCAGCAAACTTTAGGGCTGGTCAATATCTTCTGATGTATAAAACGTCAATATAGATTGATAAATTACTAGAGCTGCTGGATTTTCGCCGCCTCAAAAATAGCGATCGGACTAGCTTCCGCCGCCAGTTCGCGGGCGCTCTTCACGAAATGGCGCGACTGCGGCACGGCGAAATGGGCGAGCAGTGCCTCCCTGCTCTCCCATTCCTCAAAGAAGAAGAGGCGCATAGGATTTTCGCAGTCGACATGCACCGCATGCGAGACGCAGCCTGGTTCCTTGCGCGAGCGCTGCGTATGTTCGAGCGCCTGCCGCCGCAGCTCTTCAACCGTGTCCTCACGCGCGACAAGACTTCCTGTTACGATGAGCATCGGGCGTCTCCTTGGGTCACGCGTTGAGAAGGACGATAGCATGAAGCTGATCGCGCAAATCCTTGTCGCGCTCGTTGCCCTCGCGCATCTCTGGTTTCTCACGCTTGAAATGTTTCTCTGGACGAAGCCGCTCGGGCTTCGCACGTTCGGTCAAACCTTGGAGAAGGCGCAGGACTCGGCGGTGCTTGCCGCCAATCAGGGACTGTACAACGGATTTCTTGCTGCTGGCCTGATCTTCGGCCTGCTTTACCCAAACCCGCAGGCCGGCCGCCACATCCAGATGTTTTTTCTTATCTGCGTGATCGCGGCGGGCGCCTATGGCGGCTATTCCGTCAGTCTGAAAATCCTGTTCGTCCAGGCAGCGCCTGCATTGCTGGCGCTCGTCTTGGTCTCACTCGCTTAAAGCTCGGGATCGGGCTCGCGCTCACTGTCTTCGCCCGAAGACTCGTCTTGCGGTTCGCCAAGATCGAGTTCTTGCGCATCCGCTTCGAGCGGATCCTCATCTTCATGCAATTCCAGCGCATCGCTCGGCTGCGGAATGCCAAACCCTTGCGGCAAGCGCCCGTCAAAGAGTCCGGCGCCTTTCAATTCTTCCAGGCCGGGTAGATCGCCGATCTGTTCCAAACCGAAATGCAAGAGAAATTGCTCGGTCGTGCCGTAGGTGATCGGCCGGCCCGGCGCACGGCGGCGCCCGCGTAGCCGCACCCAGGCCGTCTCGAGCAACACGTCGAGCGTGCCTTTCGAGATCGCGACACCGCGAATGTCTTCGATTTCGTGCCGCGTCACCGGCTGGTGGTAGGCGATGATCGCCAGCGTCTCCAAAGCCGCGCGCGAGAGCTTCTTCTCCTCGCTGCGTTCGCGCGACAAAATCCAACCGAGATCGGAGGCGGTGCGGAACAACCATTTGCGCCCGACGCGAACGAGATTGATGCCGCGATTGCCGTAATCTTCGCGCAGCCGCGTCATGACGGCGCTCAGATCGGTGCCGTCGGCAAGGCGGCGTGCGATCTCGCCTTCCTCCATCGGCTCGGTCGCAGCGAAGAGCAGCGCCTCGGTGATGCGCACGGCCTCACGCAATTTCTCTTCCGCCTCGCCCTGCGTGTCGTCGCGCGCATCGTCATGCGTGCCCTCGTCGCGCTCCTGCTCCTTATCGAAGCTGAACATGCGGATGACGTCTGCCACCAATTGCTCCTACACCACGACTGAAAGCGCCGGCCGCTCGGCCGGACGCCGTTTGCGTATCCAGAGCGGCGCGAACGGCCGCTCCTGACGCAGATCGAGTTCGCCCTCGCGCACCATTTCGAGCGAGGCCGAGAAGGCGGAGGCGCGGACCGTGCGTGCCATTTCCGGGCCGACGCAATATTCGACGAGGTAATCGTCGAGCACCGTCCAATCGAGCGCGCGTCCGATGATTCGCTCCAGCGCGTCGCGCGCCTCGGCGAGCGACCAGACGACCCGCTGCTGTACGGTGACGTGCGCCAAAACGCGCTTCTGACGCTGGCTCGTGTAAGCCGACAGGAGGTCGTAAAGGCTCGCCTGCCATTGCGTCGAGGCGATGGTCTGGATGCCTTCAGGCTGGCCGCGTGCGAACATGTCTCGACCGAACCGCGGCCCATTCACAAGCCGCTGTGCGGCAGCCCGGATCGCCTCGAGCCGGCGCAGGCGCAGCGCCAGCGCATTAGCGAGATCGGCAGCGTCCAGCTCCTCGCCCTTCGGCGGCTCGGGCAGCAGCAGCCGCGATTTCAGGTAGGCGAGCCAAGCGGCCATGACCAGGTAATCGGCGGCAAGCTCGAGCCGAACGCGTCGGACAGCTTCGATGAATTCGAGATATTGCTCGGCGAGCGCCAGGACGGAGATGCGGTGGAGATCGACCTTCTGGCGCCGAGCCAATTCCAAGAGCAGGTCGAGCGGTCCCTCGAAACCGTCGAGGTCGACGAAAAACGCGGGCTCGCTCTCGGCCCGCTCGATCGTCTCGCCTTCGAAAGGTAATTCCTCGGCCATCCTCTCCGCCCGAATCACTCGCGAAGTATCGTGAGCCTTCAGAGCGGCGGAAAGTGGTCTTTTCAGACCGCCATCGCAAGGGCGGAGTTTAAGCGCGTCCGAGCGTCCACAGGATCGAAATCGGCAACGGGCGGACGCAGCCGCGCGAGCGCCGCGGCGGCGCGCTCGAGGGCACGGCCCTGAAGCGGCGGCGTGACACCCGCCACCTCCTGCATCTCGTCCGGATTGCCGTTGCAGTGAAGCACGATATCGATGCCGGCTTTGAACGCCGCCTCGGCGCGGTCTCGAAGGGTCCCCGAGAGTGCCTGCATCGAAAGGTCGTCGCTCAGCAAGAGACCATCGAAGCCGATTCGTTTGCGGACGATCTCCTGGATCACGATCGCTGACGTCGTTCCCGGATGATCCGGGTCAAGGGCCGGGTAGACGACGTGTGCGCTCATGCCGATCGGCAGATCGGCATTGGCGATGAAGGGAGCGAAGTCAGAGGCTTCGAGTTCGGCAAGCGAGACATCGACGACCGGCAGTTCGAGATGGCTGTCAGCCAGTGCGCGCCCATGCCCAGGCAGATGCTTCATGACCGGCAGGACGCCGGCAGCGAGGAGGCCATCGGCCGCCGCCCGGCCGAGACGGGCGATCGCGGCGGGATCGCTGCCATAGGCGCGGTCGCCGATCACGCGATGGCTGTCGGCGTACGTGACATCGAGAACGGGCAGGCAATCGACATTGATGCCGGCGGCAAGGAGGTCGCTCGCCATGAGCTGCGCGGTGAGATGCACGAGCCTTGCGGCGGCCTCAACCTCGCCCGCCATGCCGAGATAGCTCGCAGCAGACGGGTAGACCGGCCAATGCGGCGGTCCGAGGCGCTGCACCCGGCCACCCTCCTGATCGATGAGGACCGGGGCATTGCGGCCAACAGCCTCACGGAAAGATGCAGTCAGCTCAGCAAGTTGTGCGGGATTATCGACGTTGCGCTTGAAAAGGATCAGCCCCCAGGGCTGCGCCTCACGAAAAAAGCGCCGCTCCCAGGGGGTGAGGCTCGGCCCCGCGCATCCGCAGATGAAGGCCGAAACCGGCATCGTAATCCTCTGAGATCGCTTCTGTCGGGATCAGTTCTTGGCGACGAAGCACTCGCCGCCTTTCGACTTGATCTTCCCGCAGAGAGAATTGGCCTCGTCGCGCGAAAGACTGCCGACGCGAACGCGATAGATCGATTTCTCGCCGATCTCGGCTTTCACGATCGAGGGCCGATGGCCGTCCAACACTGAAGCGAATTTCTGATTGAGCTTACTCGAGACGCTGCGCGCCTCCGGCTCGCTGGTCGGCGCCGCAAGCTGCACGGCATAGGCACCCGAACTCGCCGCGGTCTGTGCGGGGGTGGTGTCCGTACTGTCTTCGGCCGAAGCGACCTTCACCGAGTCGGGCTTCGGCTTGGCCGCAGCAGTTTTCGGTTTCGCCGATGCCGGCGTTGTCGCTACAGCGTCGTTTGCGGCGGAGTCGGCTGCCGGTGTGCTTGCGACACGCGCGCTCATTTTCGGGGTGCCGCTTTTCGGCAGCGCATCTCCCGAGGCGGCGGCGGGGCTCGGCGCCGGACGTCCCGCTGCAATGGCCGCGATCGGATCGGCGGCACGCGCCGGCGAAGCGTCAGCGACGAGCAGCGAACCGTCGGGACGGACCGCGACCGTTTTCACCCGCTTTGGTTCCGGGAATCCGTTATTCGATGTCGAGACGCTCGCTGCAGGCGGCGGCGGCACCGGCACGGACGCGGCGCCCTGCGCCGTCGACACGGTCCCGTCCTTCGACCCGCCGAGGGTGATCACGCGCATCTGCTTGACCTGTTGATTGAGATCGACAGGCCGCTCCTCGCGGCTGACCACTTTGGCGACTTGCGGCCCGGCGGCGCGGTCGAGCACCGAAGCGCTCTGATTCGGGACATCGATACCGCCCGGATTCTCGGGCGCCACCTTGACCGGCCCGGCCGGAGCCTTGACCAGCGCGACTTCCTGCGAGCCCGGCGCCTTGCTGCGCATGGCGAAGCTCGCGCCGATGCCGACGAGACCCGCACAGACGATGGCGCCCACCGCATAAAGCGGCCGGCGCGAGCGCCGTGGATTGGCTTCGGGTTCTGCGTAGGCAGCGTCGCTTTCCTGCTCGGCCCAGGCGGCCGGATCGCCATATTCGTCCTCAGGCGCGTGCTCGGGGGCCGCAACCGGCGGCGCATGGCTCGGAATCACGTCGGGCGGCAAATCGCCGGCGTGCTCGTCGTGAATGGAGCCGCGCAGATCGGCGAAAAAGGCGTGTTGCCGGCCAAGCGGAGGTGCGGCCGGAGCGTGGCGCGCCGTCGCCTGGCGCGGCGCGGCAAAAAGCTCGCTGAAGGGATCGTCGCCCGAGGCGTTTTTGCTGTCGACGAGCCGGGCCAGCTCGGCCAACGGGTCTTCATATGTCCCCGAGGCCGCAGGTGGGCGCAGACGCCGTTCGAATTCGGCGACGTCGATTTCAGAGCGACGCTTATTGGCCGACTCACCCATTTTCCACCTCGCGTGGCGACGCACTACCACGGACCCGATCTCGATACGCCCTGAAGCCGGTCACCGCATCTCGTCTGGGGCGTTTACACCAAGAATATTCAGGCCCGACGCCAGAACCGAAGTTAAGGATGAAACCAAAGCCAGCCTGACGCTCGTTAAATCTCTCTCTTCCTGATTAACAAAGCGTAATTGTGGCTGATCTTTGCCTCGGTTCCAGTGGGAATGGAACAACGCAGCGAGGTCGTGCAGGTAAAATGCAACCCGGTGCGGCTCATGTGCGAACGCCGCCGCCTCGATGATCCGGGGATACTGGGCGATGAGCTTTATCAGCGCGATTTCACCTTCGTCGGTGAGTCGCGCCAAGTCGGTATGCTGCAGCGCAGCAGAAGACAGGTCCATGCCGGAGAAGGCGGCGTGGGCCTGGCGGAAGACCGACTTCGTCCGGGCATGCGCATATTGGACATAGAAGACCGGGTTGTCCTTCGATTGCTCGATGACCTTGGCGAGGTCGAATTCGAGCGGCGCATCGTTCTTGCGGAACAGCATCATGAAACGCACCGCATCGACCCCGACTTCGTCGACGACGTCGCGAAGCGTGACGAAATCACCCGACCGCTTCGACATTTTCACCGGCTCGCCGGCCCGCATGAGCTGCACAAGCTGGCAGAGCTTTACGTCGAGCTCCGCCCGCCCCTGCGACAGCGCGGCGACAGCGGCGCGCATGCGTTTGACATAGCCGCCATGATCGGCGCCCCAGACGTCGATCAAGTTCAGAAAGCCGCGATCGATCTTCGATTTGTGGTAGGCGATGTCGGACGCAAAATACGTATAGCTGCCGTCGGACTTCTTTAGCGGCCGGTCGACATCGTCGCCGAATTCCGTCGAACGGAACAAGGTCTGCTCGCGATCTTCCCAGTCCTCCGGCACCGCACCTTTCGGCGGCGGCAGCCGGCCTTCGTAGATAAGGCCGCGTTCGCGAAGCTCCTCAATCGAGGCAGCGACGAGATCACGACCTCCGCGCGTCAGCGAGCGCTCGGAGAAAAACACGTCGTGCTTGATTTTCAGCGCCGCAAGATCGTCGCGGATCATATCCATCATCGCATCGATCGCGGCGGCGCGCACCGACTCGAGCCAATTCTCTTCCGGCTGGTTGAGAAGTCCGCGACCGAATTTTTCCGCCAGCGCCGCGCCGACCGGCTTCAGATAATCGCCGGGATAAAGACCTTGTGGGATTTCTCCGATGTTTTCCCCGAGTGCTTCGCGATAGCGCAGGTAAGCCGAGCGTGCGAGCACGTCGACCTGCGCTCCGGCATCATTGACATAATATTCACGCACGACATCGTGCCCTGCGAAAGCGAGAAGATTTGCGAGCGCATCGCCGAACACGGCGCCACGGCCGTGCCCGACATGCATCGGCCCCGTCGGATTGGCCGAGACATATTCGATATTCACTTTCTCGGCGGCACGCCATTCGCGCTCCACGGGCGCGCGGCCGAAATCCGTTCCAAGCGTCAACACTTCGCGTAAAACACGCGTGAAGACTGCGGGCTGCAGCCGGATATTCAGGAAGCCGGGCCCGGCGACTTCGGCTGTATCCACGTCCGGGTCTTCCGCGAGCAGACCGGCAATTTCCGACGCGAGCTGCCGCGGATTGGCGAAATGCGGCTTGCTTTCCTTTGCGAGCACCATCGCGACGTTGGATGCAAGATCACCGTGACTCGGATCGCGCGGCGGTTCGACGACAAAACGCGTCTTGTCGATGCCCGCCGGCAATCTGCCGGAAGCGGCAATCGCATCGACATGCCGGCCGATGCGCTGGTGAAACTCGGCGAAAACGTTCATGGGCGCGGCGCTATCGCAGATCGATCGGATCGTCAAAGAAGCGGCGGTACAAGGTCACCGCGTAGCGATCGGTCATTCCAGCGATGTAATCGGCAACGACACGCGCCCGTTTCGTTTCGCTTTGCGCCGCCAAAGCCCGCGCACCCCAATCTGAGGGCATGAGTTGCGGCTCGACGACGAACTTCGCAAAGAGCCGGCTGACGACGCGCGTCGCCGCGTCGCGCGCCGGCACGACCTGCGGCGCGCGATACATGTGCTCGAACAGGAAGGTTCTCATCTCACGGACAGCGCCCTGCATCGCCGCGGAAAACGCGACGACGGGATGCGCCGCAGCGCGGATGGCCCCGATATCGGCGGGCGCAAGTTCGCCGAGCCTGCGGGCCGACTCGGCGATTGCATCCTCGACAAAGCGCGTGATGACACGCCGCACAAGCTCGTGAATGCGGCGGCTCTCCTCCAGCTGCGGATGGACGCGCTGAACCTCGTCGAGAATGCCTGCAATGAAAGGAACGGCGCTGACCTGCTCCAGGGAAAACAATCCGGCGCGCAAACCATCGTCGAGATCGTGCCCGTTATAGGCGATGTCGTCGGCAAGTGCGGCCGCCTGCGCTTCCGCGCTCGCGAACTTGTCGAGATCGAGCGGCCAGAGCGCATCGAATTCGGCGATCGGCGGCGGAACGGCCGTATCGGTGGCCGAGCGCAAAGGCCCATTGTGCTTGACGAGCCCCTCAAGTGTGTCCCAGGTCAGGTTGAGCCCATCGAAAGCGGCGTAGCGGCGCTCGAGGCTGGTGACGATCCGAAGCGCCTGGGCGTTGTGATCGAAGCCGCCGTATGAGGCCATCGCGACGGCGAGCGCGTCCTCGCCGGTATGTCCGAAGGGCGGGTGCCCGAGGTCGTGCGCGAGCGCCAGCGCCTCGGCGAGATCGTCGTCGAGCCCGAGCGCGCGGGCCAAAGCGCGTGCGATCTGGCCAACCTCGATCGTGTGGGTCAGGCGGGTGCGGTAGGAATCGCCTTCGACGAGCACGAAGACCTGGGTCTTGTTGGCGAGCCGCCGGAAGGCGGTCGAATGCAGGACGCGGTCACGGTCGCGCTGGAAATCAGTGCGCGTCGCCGATTGGGGCTCGGGAATGCGCCGCCCGCGGCCCGCCTTCGGGTCCGCCGCGTAAGGCGCGCGTCTATAGGTCGGGCCGGAAGGGAGCACGGATTGAAAGCCGGGGTTTGCCGGCATATCTTTGCCGCACCTTGAAAATCAAGCGCCTGCGCCGCACGAAGCGCCGGCCCGAGGCCTTAATGAGCGATATCGCTGCAACCTCTCCCGTCGACGTGACCGACCGCGCCGCGCGCCGCGTCGCCGCCATCCTCGCCAAGGAGGCGCCCGGCTCGGCCCTGCGGGTCGCGGTGAATGGCGGCGGCTGCTCGGGCTTCCAGTACGCGTTCGACGTGACGCAGGAGCGCGAGCCGGAGGACCTGGTCATCGAGAAGGACGGCGCCGTGGTCCTTGTCGATTCGGTTTCGCTCGATTTCCTGCGCGGGACCCGGATCGACTTCGTCGACGACCTCATCGGCCAGTCCTTCAAGATCGACAATCCCAATGTGAAGGCGTCCTGCGGCTGCGGCGCGAGCTTTACGGTCTGATCCCCCATCTTGCCTGGCCTCAAATGGACTGAGGCCGGCAGCGCGCGCTAAAGGGGCTGAATGGAAGCGCTCTTCATCGGCCATTCCTACATCGACGTCACGGTACAGACGGGCGGCATGCCAAGCGGCGACGAGAAGGCCGTCGCTGAGGACTACGCCGTCTCGTTCGGCGGCAACGCCGTCACCGCGGCCTTTGCCTGCGCCAAGCTCGGCCACCGGCCCGATCTCCTGACCACCATCGCCGACGACTGGCTCGGCCGCATGTTCGTCGAGATGGCGGCGCGCTATCGCGTCGCCCTGCATACGCGCGAGGTGCGGCGCTCCTCGCTTTCCTTCATCCTGCCGAACGAAGGCAAGCGCGCGATCCTGCGGGCCCGCGATGAAGTCTTTCTCAGCGACTTTCCGAATCTCAATCTGAAAGCCTGCCAGGCTCTGCATCTCGACGGTCATCAAGCCGACGCGGCGCTGCAATACGCCAGGGAATGCCGCGCCCGCGGCATTCTCACCTCGCTCGATGGCGGCGGCGTGCGCACCAATACGCAAGAGCTGCTCGAACATATCGACGTGGCGATCGTCGCCGAGCGCCTCTGCGAGCAGATGGAGCTTTCGCCGCCGCAGATGCTCGACTTTCTGAAATCGAAGGGCTGCAAGATCGGCGGCGTCACCGAAGGCGAACGCGGCCTCCTCTGGTATGATGAAAACGGCACGGTCTCGCGCCTGCCCGCTTTGCCGGTACCGCGAGAAGCTGTCGTGGACACGTCGGGCGCAGGCGACGTTTTCCACGGCGCTTATGTTGCGTCGTATTTGGACCGACCGGAGGCGCCGTGGCGCGAGCATTTTGAGTTCGCGCGCGCTGCCTCGGCTTTCAAGATCCAGTATCTCGGCAACGAGAAGGGTCTGCCGACGCGCGCCGACATCACCAA
>JAFAVH010000301.1 GCA_019242655.1 Methylobacteriaceae bacterium | reverse complement strand
CTTCGGCAATATGGGCGAGACCTCGGCGACGGGCGTTGCCTTCACGCGCAATCCCTCGACCGGCGACAAGGAGCTCTATGGCGAGTTCCTGGTGAACGCACAGGGCGAGGACGTCGTCGCGGGAATTCGCACGCCGCAGAATATCACCGAAGCCGCGCGCATCGCGGCGAAGTCCGACAAGCCGTCGATGGAGACGGTGCTGCCGGACGTCTTCAAGCAATTCGTCGAGACGACGCAGAAGCTCGAATCGCATTATCGCGACATGCAGGACATGGAGTTCACCGTCGAGCGCGGCAAACTCTGGATGCTGCAGACACGCGGCGGCAAACGCACGACGAAAGCGGCACTGCGTATCGCGGTCGAGATGGCCAATGAAGGGCTGATCACCCGCGACGAGGCGCTCTTGCGCATCGAGCCTCAAGGCCTCGATCAATTGCTGCATCCGACGATCGATCCCAACGCTGAGCGCAATGTGCTCGCAAGCGGGCTACCCGCGTCGCCCGGCGCGGCATCGGGCGAGATCGTATTCAGTTCCGACGAAGCGGAGACGCTGAAAAGCTCGGGCCACAAGATCATTCTCGTGCGCGTCGAGACGAGCCCGGAAGACATCCACGGCATGCACGCCGCCGAAGGCATTCTGACGACGCGCGGTGGCATGACCTCGCACGCGGCGGTCGTCGCGCGCGGCATGGGTAAGCCTTGCGTCTCCGGCGCCGGCAGCATTCGCGTCGATTACGCCAAGCAGACGATGTCGGTCGCCGGCAAGACTTTCAAAAAAGGTGAGACGATTACGATCGACGGCTCGACCGGCCAGGTGATCGCAGGTTCCGTCGCGATGCTGCAGCCGGAGCTTTCCGGCGAGTTCGCGACGATCATGGAATGGGCCGACGAAGGACGCCGGCTTGGCGTGCGCACCAATGCCGACACGCCGAACGATGCGCGCGTCGCCCGCAAGTTCGGCGCCGAGGGCATCGGCCTTTGCCGCACCGAGCACATGTTCTTCGACGGCGACCGTATCGTCGCGGTGCGAGAGATGATCCTCGCCGACGACGAGAAAGGCCGGCGTGCCGCGCTCGCCAAATTGCTGCCGATCCAGCGCGGCGACTTCGCCGATCTCTTCGAGATCATGTCGGGCCTGCCGGTGACGATCCGGCTGCTCGATCCGCCGCTGCACGAATTCCTGCCGCACACGGACGAGGAAATCGCCGACGTCGCCAAAGCGATGGGCGCCGACGCCGACAAACTGAAACGGCGCGCGCAGGAGCTGCACGAATTCAACCCGATGCTCGGCTTCCGCGGCTGCCGCATCGCCATTGCGTATCCGGAAGTCGCGGAGATGCAGGCGCGCGCCATCTTCGAAGGCGCGGTTGCGGCGTCGAAAAAGACCGGCAAGCCGGTGACGGCGGAAGTGATGGTGCCGCTCGTCTTCACCCGCGCCGAATTCGATTTGATCAAAGCGCGCATCGACGCGATGCACACGGCTGTCGAGAAAGAGACGGGGCTGAAAGTGCCCTACCAGGTCGGCACGATGATCGAATTGCCGCGCGCCTGCCTGCGCGCCGCCGAGATCGCCGAGACGGCGGAATTCTTCTCGTTCGGCACCAACGATTTGACGCAGACGGCGCTCGGCATCTCGCGCGACGATGCCGCCTCGTTCCTCGGGTCCTACACGTCGCGGCACATCCTCGACGCCGATCCCTTCATCACGATCGACCAAGAGGGCGTCGGCGAATTGGTCGAGATCGGCGTCGAGCGCGGGCGGCGCACCCGCCCCGACATCAAGCTCGGCATCTGCGGCGAGCATGGCGGCGACCCTGCATCTATCGCCTTCTGTGACAAGGTCGGGCTCGATTACGTCTCGTGTTCGCCGTTCCGCGTGCCGATCGCCCGGCTGGCGGCGGCGCAGGCGGCGCTCGGCAAGCAGGCGGCGAGCACGGCGTAGCATCGGCGCCACACTTCGATTGTCGCAGCGCGGTCATATTGCCGCGCCGCAACAGCGCTGGTAAGACGCCCGCGGCGAGCTTGGCTGCGGAGCTGGAATGAAAATCCTGGCGGGGAATTCCAACCGCGCCCTGACCGAGGCGATTGCCGCCCATCTCGGTGTGCCCCTGACCAATTGCCAGGTCCGGCGCTTCGCCGACATGGAAATCTTTGTCGAGATCCAGGAGAACGTGCGCGGCCAGGACGCTTTCATCGTCCAGTCGACCTCGTACCCGGCCAACGATCACCTGATGGAGGTTCTGATCATGGCCGATGCGCTGCGGCGCTCCTCGGCCAGGCGCATCACCGCGGTCATTCCCTATTTCGGCTACGCCCGGCAGGACCGGAAATCCGGTTCGCGCACGCCGATCTCAGCCAAGCTTGTCGCCAACCTCATCACTGAGGCCGGCGCCGACCGCGTGCTGACCGTCGATCTCCATGCCGGACAGATTCAGGGCTTCTTCGACATCCCGACCGACAATCTCTTTGCCGCGCCGGTCATGGTGCGCGACATCAGGGAGCGTCTGGACGTCAAGAACGTCGTTGTCGTGTCGCCCGACGTCGGCGGCGTCGTGCGCGCCCGCGCGCTGGCAAAGCGCATCGATGCCTCGCTCGCGATCGTCGATAAGCGCCGCGAACGCGCCGGCGAGTCAGAAGTCATGAACATTATCGGCGAAGTGACGGGCAGGAGCTGCATCCTCGTCGATGACATCGTCGATTCCGGCGGCACGCTCTGCAACGCCGCCGACGCGCTGTTGCAGGAAGGCGCGACCGAAGTGCGCGCCTATATCACGCACGGCGTTCTCTCCGGCGGCGCGGTCGCGCGCATCTCCGCATCGCATCTGAAGGAACTCGTCGTCACCGATACGATCCAACCGACGGAGGCCGTGCGCGTTGCCAAGAACATACGCACTTTGTCGATCGGTCCGCTGATCGGCGAAGCGATCGCGCGCACGGCTAAGGAAGAGAGCGTGTCGAGTTTGTTCGACTAGCCAGCTTTCGACGTATGTTGCGGGCCGTGTGTCGTGTGCGGAAAGACCGACACCGCGTTGAGGAGCAACACCCACAACGCATATTTTGGCGCAAACAGCGCGACCACAGCGGCAAGCGCGGACGAAATCACCAGGACAAGGGTGCCACCGATCGGATCCACCCCGTTCTGACGATGCGCATCACGCATCACCAAAATCATGATGAGCGCGGTGACGCCGTTCATCCCGATCGTTCCGACATAAACCCAGATCGCGACCGGGACGTCGCCATAGCGGCCGACCACCATGGTCGAGAACGGCACGCATGTGATGCAGAACAGGTTGGCGAGCCATGCGGACGCGTAAGCGCGCGTGACGGTCTCGCCGGCCATGCGCACGCGCACTTTTGCAAGCCAGCTCTGGCCGAGAACAATAAAGCTGAGGAGATAGGGAAAGAATTTCGGCCATAGCTCCTTCAGGGCCTGGATCAGCCCCGCCGTATCCTGCATCGCCTGATCGGGAACGCGCAGGTCGAGGACGAGCAGCGTCATTGCGACGGCGAAAATGCCGTCTGTCAGCGCGTCGA
>JAFAVH010000208.1 GCA_019242655.1 Methylobacteriaceae bacterium | reverse complement strand
GGCGGTGTGAACTCATCGCACTTATGGCCCATGGCGAATTTCGGATCCGGCAGATCGCCTTGATGGCAATAGGGATAGCCGAAATGCTCGCCGATCTTCGTAATCATGTTGAGCTTGTCGCTCGGCAGATCGTCGCTGACCCAGTCGCGCGCGTTCTCGGTAAACCAGTAGCGGCCGGAACGTGGATCGACGTCGCCGCCGACGCTGTTGCGCACGCCGAGCGCCCAGATTTCCGCTAGTCCCGTCTTCGGATCGACACGGCGAATCTGCGACACGCTCGTTGGGGGGATGCCCACGTTGAAGGGCGGTCCAAACGGCAAGTAGAACCACCCGTCCTTATCGACCGCGATATATTTCCAGCCATGCGCGGCGTAGCTCGGCATGTCGTCATAAACGACTTTGCCTTCCGGCATCTTGTCGAGATTGTCTTCTGGATTGTCGTAACGGAGGAGCTTGTCGACTGCGATGACGTAAAGCGCGCCGTCTTTGTAGGCGAGCCCGGTCGGCATGTTCAGGCCCTTGAGAATCGTCTTGACGGTTTTCTTGCCGCTCTGATCGGTGATCGCGTAGACATTGCCGAGACCGAACGAGCCGACGAAGAGTGTGCCTTTGTCGCCCAGGCCATCTGCCGCGCCGCAAGCACGTTGTCGGCATAGACGCTGATCGAGAAGCCCGGCGGCAGCTTGATGTTCTTCAGACTGTTCTGCAGCTCGGCACCCGAGATGCCCGTCGGCGGACCATCTTTCGGCGCGAGGCCCTTTTGCTCCTGCGTCTCATCGCCGAGGAACCAATCCGGCGGTGGATGTTGCCAGAAGTCTTTGGTGTCGGACTTGTAGGATTTCAGCCCTGCCTGGCCTTGCGCATTCACGGTGCTCGACTGAACAAAGGCCGCTATGCCAAGCACGCAGGCCGTATATAGCGCGCGACGCGATACCGTACCCAACATGTTTTCCTCCCGGGCTTATGATCGCCGGGATGAAGCATGACATATCAGGGGAAGGCGTTCCACACCTCTCACGCAAATTTGAATCATTCGGATTTGAACGGTCTTGCGCGCCTGCTTCAGGCAATCGTCTCGACGATGCCGCCTTCGACGCGCAAAGCCGCGCCCGTGGTGGCGGAAGCTTGAGGTGAGCAGGCATAGACGACCATGTTCGCCACTTCTTCCGGCGACGCGACGCGCTGGATGATCGAAGTCGCGCGCTTTGTCTTCACGAATTCGATGCCGGCTTGCTCGATCGTCTTGCCGCTCTTCTCCGCCGCGCCCTGCAGCATGCGTTCGACACCAGCCGACATGGTTGGGCCGGGAAGCACAGCGTTGACAGTCACGCCGGTGCCGCGCGCCAATTTGGCGAGACCGCGCGACAGCGCGAGCACGGCCGTCTTGGTAAAGCCGTAATGCAGCATGTCATCGGGAATGTTCACGCCGGACTCCGACGACAGGAAGATGACGCGGCCCCAATTGCGCTCGAGCATGCCGCGCATGTAGCCGCGTGACAGACGCACGCCTGACATGACGTTTGTCTGAAAGAAGCGCTCCCAATCCTCATCGGGAATGTCGAAGAACGGTTTTGCTTCATAAATACCGACATTGTTGACGAGTATGTCGGTGTCGGGAAATGCGCGAAGGAGCGCGTCGCAGCCTTCGCCGGTTGCAAGGTCCCCGGCAAAACCCCTGAGTTCCGTGCCCGGCGTCTTGCTCTTCAGTTTGGCGAGCGCTTCATCGACCTTCGCCTGCGTGCGGCCGTTGACGACGACGCGTGCGCCGGACTCGGCAAGGCCGGCGGCGATCGCGTAGCCGATGCCCTCGGTCGAGCCGGTGACGATGGCGGTCTTGCCGGAAAAATCGATGATCATGCTTTCCTGTGACCAGGTTGACTCGCTTCGCAGGCCTAACTAGTGGAAAATTTTGTGCCGAAAAGGGCGCTAATTCTCGGTATGCTTTTTCAGAGTTCTGGTGGATGAGTCACCCAGACGTTCATATTGGCAGTGACGGTTGGCTGTTCCTCATTGGCGGCCGCAACCGGGCCATTACGCAATATCGTCGCAATCCCGCATAGTGGTGGCGGTTGCGCCGCTGGCGCAAAATCATCGAGGCGCGTGCCGCGCGCTGTGAGCGTCACGGCATTACTTTTCTTCAGGTGGTCGTACCAGAGAAACTCACAATTATGTCCGACCACTGCGCCGCACCGATTGTCGATCCGCAATCCGCACCCGCTGTGCGGCTGGCTCATCTCATGACGCAATCGTCCGCTTCCTCGCGCTATGTGGACCTTGTCGCCGCCCTGTCCGAAGACAAAGAAAAACTATTCCTCCGCACCGACCCCCATTGGAATTACAAAGGATGTCATGTCGCTTATCAGTGCATATGCGCGGCTCTTCAGGTAAGCCCTCGCGATGATCTATTGGACCGCCCGTTTCTCGAGTTTGACGCGCCTGGGGCTCTCGGTAACAAGCTTACACCTCCAGCGACCGAGCTCATTCGCGTCCATTGCGCGATCAAGGACGCGACCCGGCGCTCGGTCAACGAACTTGTGACCAGGTTTAACGAAAGGGGCGGGAGGGGCCCAGTGAGGGGCTCGCAAGCGATCTACGACAATCCCTCAGTCGAAGCCGATCCCCGCCGTCTCCTGCTATTTGGCGACTCGAATTGTAATTTCGACCCGACGCAGCTCACCGGCATGTTTGCGGAAACCTTCCGGGAAGTGCATTTTGTCTGGTCTTCCAGCCTCGATTGGCGCCATGTCGAAGAAACGAAGCCAGACATTCTTATTTGTGAAATCGCCGAGCGATTTCTGAAGCGTCTTGTCGATGATAGGTTTGATGTTCAAGCAACGGTCGCTGCGCGTCTGCGCAAGCGGTAATCTCGCTTGCGTTGGTCGGAAATGACGGCTCAGGACAATCTCTTCGAAATGCGTCGGATGGAGACGCTAAGCAACACGATTTTCGGTGTTGCGATGACGCTGCTCGCCTACGAGCTTCCGAAGGGGCAAACCACTCTTGCGGCGCCGGATTGGACGGCGATCTGGCACGCCTACGGCTCGCATCTCGTGGCGCTCCTCCTCAGCTTTATCGTTGCAGGCATATTCTGGCTTAGTCACCAACGCCGATTAGCGTATGCGCCGCATGCCGGCCGGCCTGTGGTGATGTTAAATCTCATTTTCCTGTTGTTGATCATCCTCCTGCCAGGAACGACGGGGCTATACGGCACCTATTGGGATGTGCGCGACATCGTCATGCTTTACGGGGCGCACCTGTTGGCGATTTCCGCGCTGAACGCTTTCCTTTGGTTGGCTGCAGCCGCCCCTCGCGGCGACTGGCCGATGCTCGCCGGTCCTGCCTTCTCGACACTGGTTTTTGTAATCGGACTTATCGCCGGATCTTTTGCGCCGGCGGCTCCCAGATTTGTCTGGCCGTTCGCTTTCGTGGGAAGTTTCATCACGTCATTTGTCGAGCAAAAGGGCAAGTGACGCGCGTCGCGTGGCTCACCCCATCGCTTCGATCGCTGCAAACAGCCGTTGCAAATCTTCTTCCCGCGACAGGCGATGATCGCCGTCCTTAACCAATGTCAGCACGGCGGGATCGCCGGCAAGATGCTCGATGAGTGTCGTCGCGCGCTTCCATGGCACATCTGCGTCTTGCATGCCTTGCAGGATATGCACGGGCGCGTGCGTGCGGATTGTGCCACCAAGCAACAGGTGGTTTTTGCCTTCTTCGATCAGTTGCCGCGTGATCGGGTAAGGCTCGGGCGAATATTTCGAGGGGCGCAGCCATTTTCCCTCTGTCTCGATCGTGCGGCGCACCTTCGCAGGCAAACCCTCCCACATATGCGCGGTGAAATCGACGGCGGGCGCGATCAGCACGAAACCGTGCAGGCGGTTCTGCTCCCCGGCTTTCGCCAAAGCGCGGGCGAGAAGCAGCGCGATCCAGCCGCCCATGGATGAGCCGAGCACGATCTGCGGCCCTACGCTTTCGGCGCGAAAAACGGCGAGCGCTTCCTCGAACCAACGGCCGATCGTGCCGTCTTCGAACGTGCCGCTCGATTCGCCGTGGCCGGAATAGTCGAGCGCGAGCGCGGAATGACCGGCGGCCTCAGCCCAGGCGAGCAGCGCCGAAGCTTTGGTCGAGCGCATATCGGACTTGAACCCACCGAGCCAGACAAGGCCGGGCAACGCCGCGCTTTTGCCGCCTTCCGGCACTTTCAGAAAGGCGATCTGCCGCTCGTCGCCGGCCGTTCCGACCGACATGAATCGTGCCGGCCGCAGCGGTGCGCCGATAGGCAATTCGTCAACCTTTAGGATTTGCTCCACCATTCCCGGCGATACTCGTAATTTCGATCGCTCCGCCTAGCATGCCCGTTTGAGCCGATGCCACATTCGTATGCGTATGCGTATCCGTTGCCTGCTCACCCGCTTGCCGGACGCACCATTTTGCAGATCGTGCCGGAGCTCGATTCGGGCGGGGCGGAACGCGCCGCAATCGACATAGCTGAAGCGCTGGCCGGCGCCGGAGCGCGTGCTCTCGTCGCCACGGAAGGCGGCCGATTGATCAGCGAGCTGCAGGCCAAAGGCGGCATCGCCATCCGCTTTCCCGCCGCCACCAAGAATCCCTTCGCCATGGCGGCCAACGTGTCGCGCCTCACGCACCTGCTGCGGGCTGAGCGCGTTGACCTCATGCATGCGCGCTCGCGGGCGCCTGCCTGGGTGGCGCTCGCAGCGGCGCGCCGTGCGCGCGTGCCGCTCGTCACGACCTTCCACGGCATCTATTCCGGCCGTTCGCCGATCAAGCTCAATTACAATTCGGTGATGGTGCGCGGTGCGGTGACCATCGCCAATTCGGCGTTCACAGCCGAGCACATCGCCAAGACCTATCCGCAGGCCTCCGAGCGCATTGCCGTCATCTATCGCGGGGTCGATTTCCGGCGCTTTTCGCCCGGTGCGGTCGATCCGATGCGGGTGCGGCGGCTGCGCGATGCCTGGAAGATCGCGCCGCATGAGCAGATCGTCCTCATGCCCGCGCGGATGAGCGAGCGCAAAGGCCACCGCGTGCTGATCGAAGCCGCCGCGCTGCTGAAGGCTCAACGCGAGCAAGGCTTTGCCGTTGTGTTGGCCGGTGGCGGCGGAAAGGGCGGCACCTATGCGCGCGACGTCGACAAGCTGATCGCCAAGGCGGGCCTGACCGAGATGGTTCGGCGCGTCGGCCATTGCGACGACATGCCGGCGGCCTATCTCGCCGCCTCTGTCGTGGCGGTGCCGTCGACCGAGCCCGAATCCTTCGGTCGCGTCGCTGTCGAGGCGCAAGCCATGGCGACACCCGTCGTGGTGTCCGAGCTTGGCGGGTTACGAGAGACGAGCCTGGTGTCGCCGAACGTGCCGCCGGGGCGGCGGACCGGCTGGCACGTGCCTCCCGGCGATGCTGCGGCGCTCGCCGCCGCGCTTGGCGAGGCGCTCGCGCTCGGCGCCGCCAGCCGCGATGCCCTCGGTTCGCGCGCGCGGGCTTTCGTGCAGGCGAATTTCTCGCTCAGCCGCATGTGCGCGGAGACGTTGACGATATACGAGCGGCTGCTCGATCTCGCCTCGATCTGACGCGCTCGTCAGCGCAAGACAACAAAACCGGCAGGTTTCGACGGCTCGGGCATGTCCTTTGGCGGATTGCTGCAAGCCGCGCCAAGCTGACCCTTCGCCCCGATGAAGAAGGCGCGCACCTCAGTGTCGTCGCCGGCGGAGATGAGGTCGATGCGATCGAGCGTGCAGGCGAGCCGGTCGCGCTCAATGGGCCGGCCCGGTGTGCCGCAGGCAAATCCGCCGATCTGCAGAATGCGCGCGTCGGTTAGCCGGAAGCCGAGGCAAGGTATGAGCGAAGCAGGCGCGCTCGCGGCTGCGAGCGTGAGGTCTGCAACCTCGAAGCTGCCGAGGCGGGTCGGGAGCGCCTTCTGTTGGCCCATACGGGCCACGGCAAGGCCGGTGCGAGCGGCGCGGCGCGCCATATCGACGAAAAACGGCGCGGGATCGGGGTCCTCTGCTCCCGGCCTGTAGAGCGTCATCTGTAGCCAGGCCCCAGCGCCGAATGTGCCAAAGCTCAGTTGGTCGCGCCGGCCGCCTCCGCTCCGGTGGCGCTCTGCGGTGTAGACGGGCTCACGTCCCCATTCGGGCGCGTTCAGCGCAAACAGACGAAACGGCTTCTGGATATCGACCCAGGGCGGCTTCACGATTGACGGCGCCGCGGGTCCATTCGGCTGCGATGCCGGCAGCTCGAGCAGGAAAAAGACCAGTGCGCCACTCAAGATCAGCGCCACGACGCACGCGATCAGCACGCGGCCAAAATCCTCGCGGGTGAGATGCGCCGTCTCCATACCCGCAATCGGCGCATGCCGAAGCTCACGCGGACGCAACGCGAAGACCGACATCGAACGCAACTCCCACCCAACAAGCGAAAGAATGCGTCGCGCGCGTCAGCGCTTCGTTACTCGGCGCACCCGTTCTGACTCCAGGATTGATACGAAGTTAAGCGCCCCATGTTAGGGCCGGCCGTCACCAATCCGAACCGCGCCGCTCCGGTCGCGCAGGCGGTCTGCGCAATAAGCGCGGCAGGAAATACGCGATCCTCGCTAGTATTGCGGCTCCGACAGGCTTCGCTTATGTCAGCCGCACAATCCGCGGAGAGTGCATTATGGGCTTCAAGGTCGCCGTCGCCGGCGCGACCGGCAATGTCGGGCGCGAAATGCTCGACATCCTGGCCGAGCGCCGCTTTCCCGCGGACGAAGTCGTGGCGCTTGCCTCGTCACGCTCGATCGGGACGGAAGTCTCCTACGGCGACAAGACGCTGAAATGCCGCGATCTTGCGAATTATGATTTCGCCGGCACAGACCTCTGCCTGATGTCGGCGGGCGGCAGCGTCTCGAAGGAATGGTCGCCGAAGATCGCGGCTGCAGGCTGCGTCGTCATCGACAATTCCTCGGCTTGGCGGATGGATCCCGACGTGCCGTTGGTCGTGCCGGAGGTGAACGCCGCGGCAACCGCCGGATTCACCAAGAAGAACATCGTCGCCAATCCGAACTGCTCGACTGCGCAGCTCGTCGTCGCGCTGAAGCCGCTGCATGACGCTGCGACGATCAAGCGCGTGGTCGTCGCGACTTACCAATCCGTGTCAGGCGCCGGTAAGGACGCAATGGACGAGCTTTTCGCGCAGACGCGTGCGGTCTTCGTGTCGGAATCGGTCGAGACGAAGAAGTTTCCGAAGCGCATCGCTTTCAACGTCATTCCGCATATCGACGTCTTTATGGAAGACGGCACCACCAAGGAAGAGTGGAAGATGGTGGCGGAGACGAAGAAGATTCTCGATCCGAAGATCAAGCTCGTCGCGACCTGCGTGCGCGTGCCGGTCTTCATCGGCCATTCGGAAGCCGTGAATATCGAGTTCGAGAAGCCGATCAGCGCGGACGAGGCACGCGACATCCTGCGTAAAGCGCCTGGCGTGCTCGTCATCGATAAGCGCGAGGCCGGCGGCTACATCACGCCGCATGAAGCAGCGGGTGAAGACGCGACTTATGTGTCGCGCATCCGCGAAGACCCGACGATCGAGAACGGCCTGTCGCTTTGGTGCGTCTCCGACAATCTGCGCAAAGGCGCGGCGCTGAACGCGATCCAGATCGCCGAGGTGCTCGTCAACCACAAGCTCATTCAGCCGAAGCGTAAGGCGGCATAAGATACAAATACGGCAATCAGCCATTTAGGGAGGAGCTGATGATCGGATATGTGACGCTTGGCACGAACGATCTCGCGCGTGCCGCCAAATTCTATGATGCGATCGCCAAGGAACTCGGCGTCGGACGCTTCATGGAAAATGAAAGTTTCATCGCCTGGGGCGCGCCGGGTACGGGCGCCGGCGTCGGGCTGACGAAACCGTTCGACGGTAAGCCGGCGAGCGTCGGCAACGGCGTCATGGCGGCTTTGGCGGCGAAGGACAAGGCGCAGGTCGATCGCATTTACAAGCTGGCGATGGACATGGGCGCCAAGGACGAAGGCGCTCCTGGTCCGCGCGGCGACGGCGGCTTCTATGCCGCCTATTTCCGCGATCCCGATGGCAACAAGCTCAACGCGTTCGTGATGGGCTGATCTTCATCTTCGCACCATCCCTATTGGTTGCCCCGCACTCTCGATATAGACTGCGCGCGATGTTGAAGCTTGTATTTCCGGAAACGCATCGCTCCTTGTTGGCGCGGTCGGCTGCTCTGCTGCTCGCAGCGCTCGCGTTGCTGACGCTCGCCTCGCCCGCATCGGCAGATGCACTCGCGGCCGGCGCCGCCGCTTTCAATCGCGAGGACTATGTGCGCGCCGCGGCGATCTTCACCCCGCTCGCCGAGGTGGAGAAGGAGGCGCGCGCGCAAGCCTATCTCGGCTTCATGTATCAAAACGGCCGCGGCGTGCCGCAATCATATGAGGAAGGCGCGCGCTTCTATCGCGCCTCCGCCGAGCAGGGGTTCCCGCCGGCGCAATACATGCTCGGCTTGATGTACGACAAGGGCCAGGGCGTGCCGCAGGATTACGTGCTCGCCTATATGTGGGTGACGCTCGGCGTCGCCGGCGCCTCGCCAAAGGAGCGCCCCGCCTGGACGCGCATCAGGGACGCGATCGCCTCGAAAATGTCGCTGGCGCAACGGAGTTTGGGGCAGCGTCTCGCGCTGAACAAACCGACATTGCGCGTGCCGAATTCATGGCCATGGTAGCGTCACCTGCACGAGCCAGGCGACCCAGATCGAGGGCGCGAAAAACAGGCCGAAGGGCAATCTCGTCGTCGCTTTGAAGGGGCGCCGCCGGATGAGCTGTTCGATCAACACGGCTGTCAGAGCAGAGAAGGCGGTGATCTCGACCGCGATCGGCAGCATCGTCCAATCTAGCCACACGCCGGCAACGCCGGCGAGTTTGACATCCCCTAGCCCCAAGCCGTGGCGTCCGCGGAAGTGGTGATACGCCGTCCGCAAAACTAAAAAGGCCGAAGCGAGCACGATAGCGCGGGCGAGGGCCTCGCCGGTTGCCCACAGCGCGTCGCCTTCGGCAGCGAAAACGGTATTCGCCAATCCTATGGCGAAAGCGGCGGCGGAATATTGATCCGGTATGATGAATTCGCGCGCATCGCGATATGCTATCGCGGTCATGAGCAGCGCGAGCAGCGCGCCGCAAAGCCCGATGCGACCCGGCGTTATGTAAACGCTGATCGCGCATGCAGCCGCAACGCAAATCGCCAGCAACAAGTGTCGCTTCACGGCTGCAATTTTGATGGGCTCGCTCTGCGAGACAGTGCTCATATCGTGCGGTGATGCTGCGCTATCGCCAGACGCCACGCCGACAAGCGTGCGCGACAGGTTTGACACGTCTTTGCAAGCTCATTAAGTTTGCCGCAAGTCAAGACTTACTTTTGGATTCAATAGTTTATGGCGAAATCCCGCGTAAAAACGTGTCGAGTTTGTGGCTGACGCGCGGCCATGACG
The DNA here is from genome assembly GCA_019242655.1 of Methylobacteriaceae bacterium. Taxonomy (GTDB): domain Bacteria; phylum Pseudomonadota; class Alphaproteobacteria; order Rhizobiales; family Beijerinckiaceae; genus JAFASC01. The sequence continues at coordinate 13,052 of JAFAVH010000208.1, read as the reverse complement.
ATCCACGTCCTGGTAGATTTTGCGACGCACTTGTCCGGCCGCACGCGTCTGCAAGCCCATACGGCTCTCGATTCAACTACTTCTTCCGATCTGACGATGCGCCGCCTTTGGGAGGCGAGCGAGCTTTCGGCTGCTGATTTCGCCGAGGAGGTCGCGCGCTTCTATGAATTGAGGCGGCTGACCCTTCCCGAACTCATTGCTGCGACGCCGCTGACGGGCCGCTTCTCGCCGCGCTTCCTGCGTGAGATGGCGCTCTTCCCGTATCAGGCGGCCGACGGGAAGCACCGCTTGGCGCTGGCCGACCCGAGCGACGATGCCGCAATCCGTGCCGCGGAGATCGTGCTCGGACCGGGTGTCGCCTGCGACGTCGCCTCGTTCGAGGATATTGCCACCGTTCTCAGCGAGCGCCTCACCGGCAAAGAGCCCGCCTCTGAAGGCGTCGCGGAAACAGCTGCCGCCGGGGCCGCCGACGACATCGAGAGCCTGCGCGATCTTGCCAGCGGCGCGCCGGTCGTTCGCGCGGTGAGCGATCTCCTGGAAAAAGCGGTCGAGTTGCGCGCCAGCGATATCCATATCGAGCCGATGCGAACGGGCGTCACTGTTCGCATGCGCGTCGACGGGCTATTGCGCATCGTGCCCTCGCCGACCGGCGTGCTGCCGCAGGCGCTGATCTCGCGCATCAAGATTCTTTCCGGTCTCAACATTGCAGAGCGCCGGCTGCCGCAAGACGGCGCGGCGCGGCTGAAGCTGGCGCGATCCGAGATCGACATCCGTGTAGCCACAATGCCGACCCAACATGGCGAATCCGCCGTGTTGCGTCTGTTGCCGCGCGACCGCGGTCTCCTCGACATAACCAAACTCGGTTTCCTCGCTGCGGATGAAAAGAGGGTTTCGCGCCTGCTCGATTTGCCGCACGGCATGATCGTCGTGACTGGGCCGACGGGCAGCGGCAAGACGACCAGTCTTGCGACGATGCTGTCGATTCTCAATCAGCCGCTGCGCAAGATCCTCACCATCGAAGACCCCGTCGAATACGAAATTGCCGGTCTCAACCAATCCCAGGTGAAGCCCTCGATCGGTCTCACCTTCGCAACCGCCATGCGTGCATTCGTGCGCCAGGATCCGGATGTGATCATGGTCGGCGAAATTCGCGATGCTGAGACTGCAAGCATCGCGGTGCATGCGGCGCTTACCGGCCACCTTGTGTTGACGACCTTGCACACAGAGACCGCCGCGGCGGCGGTTCCGCGATTGCTCGATCTCGGCGTCGAAGGCTTTCTCTTGCGCTCGGTGTTGCGCGCCGTGATCGCGCAGCGCCTCGTGCGTAACCTCTGCGATCGGTGCAAGAAGAAGCACATGCTGAGCCGCGCAGATCTCGATGCCGATCCGCGCCATGCGACACTCGGCTTCCGGCCCGGCGAGATCATCTGTGAGCCCGTCGGCTGCGAGCGCTGCGGCGGTAGCGGCTATCGCGGACGCCAAGGCGTTTTCGAGGTGCTTGAACTGAACGATGCCATTCGCGCGACGATGAGCGCGCATGCCGACGCAGTCGCGATCGACAAAGCCGCGCGGGATGCAGGCATGACGACGATGATCGAGGACGCAATCGCCAAGTGCCGCGCCGGCACGACGTCCGCCGCCGAAGTGCTGCGCGTCACCACCGTGCGATAGACGATGCCGAGTTTCCGTTATCGTGCATTGACGCAAAGCGGCGAGATCGTCAGCGGTTCGATCACCGCGCCGACGGCGGCGGAGATCGCAAACCGCATCGAGTTTTTGGGTCTCATTCCCATCGAAACAATTGCCGAGCGCGCGAGCGTGGGCTCGAGCCTGCGCGATTTCTCGCTGTTTTCGCATCCTCGGCCGGAAGACGTGACGATCTTTACCGGCGATCTCGCGCTTCTTTTGAAGACCGGCGCGCGTATCAACGATGCGCTCGGTCTGCTCGCGGGCGAGGCGGATATAGGCCGCTTGCGGTCGACAGTCGCAAAGATGACTGCGGCGATCATGGCGGGCGAGAGCTTCGCCGATGCGGTCGGGCACCATCCGAGTCTATTTCCGCCGATGTATCAGGCGCTCGTGCGTGTCGGCGAAGCCTCGGGCACGCTCGATCATATCCTCGAAGTGCTCGGCGCCGAACGGGTGCGAACCGAGGCACTGCGGCGCAAGCTCATGGACGCCTTGCGCTATCCGGCCTTCGTTCTGTTTGCCGCGGGCGCCGTGCTGGTTTTTTTCCTCACATTCGTCCTGCCGCAATTTGCCAGCGTCCTGCGCGATTTCAACGCGAAGCTCGATCCGGTCGTCCTCGGCTTTCTCGGCCTTTCGGATTTCATGCGCGCGCATTTCGATGTGATTGCGATTGTCGCTCTTGTCGTCCTCTTGGGCGGATGGATTCTTCTGCGGCAGGCACGCGTCCGCGGTTTTCTTATGGAAGGCGTCTCTCGTCTGCCACTGGTGCGGCACGTGCTCACCTACCACCGCACCGCTTTGTTCTGTCGCAATCTCGGCGTGCTCCTCGGGAGCGGCGTCGCACCGACCTCGACCTTGCGCATTCTCGCCGACATGATGGCGACGCTTGGCAAATCCACGGTTTGGGCGAAGACGGTCGACCGCGTCCGCCACGGCGGCAAGCTCTCCGAGGCGCTGGCGGAGACACAAGCTTTGCCCGACATGGCGATACGCACTTTGCGTCTCGGCGAGGAAACCGGACAATTGCCGACCCTCGCTGCGCGCATCGCCGATTTTTACGAGGCCAAGCTGCAAAGAAGCCTTGATCGCGTGGTCGGTATCGCCGGGCCGGCGGCGATCGTGACGATCAGCATCATCGTCGGCGGGCTGATCGTCTCCGTAATGACGGCGCTCCTCTCCGTCAGTCAGGTGGTCGGGTGATGGTGATGATTATTGCTAAACGAAACCGGATCGCACGCGCGCGAAAGGCGCTGCGCGATACGGGGCAGAGCGGCTTCACGCTCGTCGAAATTCTCGTCGTCATTACCATTATCGGCCTTATCATGGGCCTCGTCGGGCCGCGCGTGCTCGGCTATCTCGGCGAATCCAAGGTCAAGGCGGCCCAGATTCAGATCGAGAGCTTCGCCAGCGCGCTCGATCTCTTCTATCTCGATGCCGGCCGCTACCCCTCGACCCCGGAGGGTCTTGCCGCCCTCGTGCAGCGGCCGGGTGCCGCGACGAGCTGGAACGGTCCCTACCTCAAGAACGGGCAGGTGCCGAACGACCCGTGGGGACATCCCTACATCTATCGGGCGCCGGGCGAGCGCGGGGCCTACGATATCATCTCCTATGGTTCCGACGGACAAGAGGGCGGCACCGGCACCGCGGCCGATATCCGCAACGGTGGCTCGAATTCCAATGTCGCCGCGGGGCGGTGAAGAAGGCTTCACGCTCCTTGAGATCGTCTGCGTCATGGCGATCATCTCGATTTTGGCTGCACTGATTTTGCCGGCCATCCCGCGCGGCACGTCGCGCACGCGGCTAGAGGCCTTCGCGCTGCAAACGGCGGCTTTACTAAAGACCGATCGCCTCGCGGCGATGCAGCGGCGGATGCGGGTTGCGACCGAACTCGACCCGGTCTCGCGTTCGATCCGCTCCGGCGCAACCGGCAGCACCGTGGTGATTCCGCGTGATGTCGGTTTCGACGCGTTGCTCGCCTCGCGCTGCAATCAGCGCGCGGCCGGACGCAGCATCGATTTTTTTCCTTCGGGAATGTCGTGCGGCGGTGCGATCGCGTTAGTGCGTCCCGGCGGCGGCTTTCAGGTTCGCGTCAATTGGCTGACGGGTGGAGTCGAGATTGTCCCAGTCAGCGGCTCCTGACGCGCCGCGGCGCAACGAGGGCTTCACGCTCATAGAGGTCCTCGTCGCGCTCGTCGTCGTCACAATTTCAATTTCCGCGCTGAGCCAGCTGATGGCGAGCAACAGGCGCGTCGCGGGCGCGCTCGATACGCATCTCTCGCTTGTCGAAACGGCGCGCGGCATCGAGACCGCATTGCCGGATCGCGCCATGCTCGCCGGCAACTCGGCCGGCGAGAGCGGCGATTACCGTTGGGCCGTTTTCACGCGGCCATTCGAATCGAATCTCGTCGACCGAAGCCTGCCAACGCCGTGGATCCCGCAATTTGTTGCGATCCGCGTACAGTCGCCGCAAGGCGTCTCCGTGCAAGTCAACACGATCCGGCTGCAAGCCCGGCCGAAGCAATGAACGCGTCGCGCACTCGGCAATCGCAGTTGGGATTCACGCTCATTGAAGCGCTGCTCTCGGTCGCGCTGATGGGCATCGTTCTCGCCGCGCTTGCGCTTCTGACCGCGCAATGGTTCCCGAACTGGAATCGCGGATTTCGCCGCGTGCAACAGATCGAACTCATAGGGCTCGGGCTTGAGCGCGCCGTCGCCGACATATCGGCTGCGGAATTCGTTTCCCCCAACGGCAAGACCAAAAAGCCGCTCTTCGAAGGCTCGGAGCTTTCGATGGTCTTTGTGCGCTCGGCGCTCGGGCCAAATACGGCGCCCGGTCTCGATATCGTGCGCTTGAGTGAGATGCCGACCGAGAGCGGTCTCGCGCTCGTGCGCACTCGCGCTAAGTTCACGCCGCTCGCACCCGGTATGCAGATCGGTTCGCAGGTCGCGTTCTCCGACCCTGTCGTGCTCACGCAAGGTCCGTTCCGCCTGTCGTTTTCGTATGCAGGTATTGACCGTGCCTGGCAGCCGATGTGGCACGATGCAACCCAGCTGCCGCGGGCGGTCAAACTGATCGTGCGCAGTACGACTACCGGACAGGTCGTGATGGTGTCGACGGCGATCCCGGTCCATGTGACGAGCCCGGCGGCATGCACGACAAAGTCGCCGAGAGAATGCCTCGAGCGTTTGAACAAACCCGAGCAACCCGAAGGGGAACAGACGCTGTGAGCGCGCGCGGTAAGCAAGACGGCTTTATCATTGTCTCCGTGCTTTGGATGGTCGCGGCGCTCGCGGTACTCGCGGCGATCTACACGCGCTTCGCGCTTACGACCGCTGTTGCATCAACCGTGCACGAAGATCGATTGCGCGCCCAAGGCTTGATCACCGCCGCCGTGGAGCTCACCGCCTATCAGCTGACGGCTGAATTGCCGCAGAGCAACAAAGCGGGCGGTTCCGGCTTCCCGTTGACCGACACGGCGCAGGGCTCGCAACCCGGCACGGCGCAGGGACCCCAACCCGGCACGGCGCAGCAGAGATTGCAGCCGGCCACAACACAGCAGATGCCGACGCGCGGCGCCTTCTCGTTCAATCTCGGACGCGCAGGCGGCACGGTCGATTACCAATCGGAAGCCGCGCGCATCGATCTCAACCAAGCACCGAAGGAACTGATCGCCGGTCTTTTCCGAACGCTCGGCGCGCAAGGCGAGGAAGCCGACTATTACGCCGACCGCATCGTCGGGTGGCGGACAAAGGGACAGGCGACCGCCGACGATCCAGAGGCGACCGCCTATCGCGTTGCCGGAATTGCCTACGCGCCAAGGCAAGGCCCGTTCCAAAGCGCTGCCGAGCTCTGGCTTGTCCTCGGCATCCCGCAGATTTTGAAGGATCGGGCGCTGCCTTTCGTGACTGTCTATAGCGGTCAGGCCGAAGTCGATACGCAGAATGCCGCGCCGGAGGTCATCGCATCCCAGCCCAATATGAATCCTGAACGTATGGGCAATGTGCTGCAGCAGCGGACCGGCGCCTTGCCGTCCGGCCAAGCTCAGCCGGGTACGCAGCCCAGCGCCGGCCAGCAGCTCTCGGGAAACGCCGTGTCGCACTCTTACCGGTTGAATATCCGCATCGTGCTCGATAGCGGCCGGCGCATCGCCGCCGAAGTCGTCATTCTGGTTCCTGAAGACGGCGACGATCCGTATCGTGTATTGTACTGGCGTGATGACTTCGACGGCTTGAGTTCATGAGCCTGCTAAGTTCGATCAGAACAGGCTTTTGGCATTGGATCGACGCCGCAGCGGCGACGATCGTCGCGCTTGTCGCGCGGCTCACGTCATCGCGCCTAGTCCGCGTGGTCGAAGAGCCCGACGGTTCGCTGACATGCGAAGGCGAGAAGCTACCCGTCGCGGATGGGAGGCTTGTCGAGCCGCTCTCGCCAAAGATATCGGCTCGGCTGCGCAAGGCGCGCGTCGAACTCATGCTATTGCCGGGACGTTTCGTTTTTCGGCCGCTGGAATTGCCGCAGCGCGCGAGCGAGTTCCTTGGCGGTATCGTGCGTGCGCAGATCGATCGGCTGACGCCCTGGGGCGCGGCAGAGGCAGCGTTCGGTTGGACTGCGCCGACAAATCTTACGGGCGAGCGCATGGTGGTGACGGTTGTCGCCACGTCGCGGGCTTTGATCGCGCCGCTCGTCACCGGTCTTGCCGCGCATGGTCCGAAAACCGTGCGCGCGCTCACGCAGGCGCCGGATATGGCGGATGCGGGGCCTGTCGGGGTCTGGGATTATGCGCCGGGCGGCGCGATCGATTTGCGTCGGGTGCGCTTGGCGCTTGCGTCCGTGCTTTTACTCATGGTGCTTACCACCGTAGGCTCCCTCGGTGCGCTTATCTTCATAGGCGACGATCTCGATGCGCAGCGCTTCGAAATCAGCCGCCGCATCGCTGATAAACGCGCGAGCGCGCTGATCGGACGGGAGGGACTTGGCAACGCCGCGCTGACAGCGCTCGAACGCCGCAAACGTGAAGTCCCGTCGAGCGTCATCGTGATCGAGGCTTTGTCGCAGATATTGCCGGACCACACTTATCTGACCGAGCTTCGTATTATCGGCGATCGTGTCCAAATCGTCGGGGTCAGCCGTGATGCGCCGGCTTTGATCCGGCTTATCGAGCAATCATCGCATTTTACACGCGCTACATTTTTTGCGCCGACGACGCGATCGCCCGGCGAACCTGGCGAGCATTTCAACATCGAGGCTCGAATCGAGCCGGTCTACACGCCGGGGATTTGAATGGCCGCCTTCGTGGACCGATTATTTGCTCGTGCGCCATGGATGCCATTGCTCGGCTACATAGCGCTTGTCTTGTGCCTGTCCTTTGTGACCTCGGCGACGCTCGATAGTTTGTTGGCGCGCTATGCTGCACGCGACGATGCGCAAGCACTGCTCGATCAGATTGAAGGCCGTGCCCGGCCCGGCGCGCGTATTCCCGTCGCGCAGCCCGGCGTACCAGGCTCGCCGTTCCTGGAAGGACAGACGGTCACCGTTGCAGGCGCCGCGCTGCAGCAACGGATGGGCAACGCAGTCAAAACCGTCGGCGGCAATGTTTTATCCTCACAAGTCGATCTGCAGGGCATCGATTCCAAAAAGGGCTTTGTCACTCTGACCACGAGCTGCGAAGTCGATCAGCCGGCATTGCAGCAACTTCTCTATGATTTAGAAGCCGGCATGCCGTACCTCTACATCGATCAGTTGACGGTACAGGCGCCGCAGCAGACCGGCGCGGAGAATGCGCGCATGCGCGTGCTCATCGGCGTGTCGGGGCAATGGCAGGGGACAAGATGAAGGCCGCGCCTTTTCTCGTGATCCTATCCTTGGCCGGCGGGCTCGCCTGCGGCTTGCCGGCGCTGGCGGCACTCGATGGCGCCGGGCCGCCGGGGCTCGGCAGCATTGAGCAATTCCCGATCATCCCGCGGGCCGCACCGCCGGGGGAACCGTTCCCTGCGCAACCTTCCGCTCCCCCGCCACAAACCGGCAATCCGCTCTGGGCTGTGCCTTTGCGCAACCTTTCGGCGACGCGCGAGCGCCCGATCTTCTCGCCGAGCCGCCGTCCGCCGCCAGCCGCGGTTGTCGTCGCTCCGCCGCCTCCCGCGCCGCCCGTCGTGGCTCCGCCCGTGCCCGAGCGTCCGGTCCTTGCGCTTATCGGCACGATCGTTGGGGAGGGCGAAAGCATCGCGATTTTCTACAACACTGCGACGCGAGCGACGATCCGGCTGCGTCTCGGCGAAACCGACGACATGGGGTGGAAGCTCGTGGCAGTCGACGCGCGCACAAGTCTGCTCGAGAAGGGAAAGCAATCCGTGACCTTGGCGTTGCCGGCGCCGGGCGACCCTCCGGTGCCCGGGGCGTTTGGGCTGCCGCAGCGAAGCATGCAGTCGGACCTCTAGGTTCACGTCGCCGATAAGCGAGCCGAGCTGCGCGTAACGATGGGCGTGCAAACCTTGCCGTCGTGCTAGGGCGCTGCTACTTGCAGCGCAAGCCGGTTTAGCTCAGTTGGTAGAGCAACTGATTTGTAATCAGTAGGTCGCGGGTTCGACTCCTGCAACCGGCACCAAGCGCCGACATGAAGCGCGTCACGCCTCGTGTACCGGTTCCGTGCCGGCTCTCAATCAGTTTGCGAGCCGATGGCGATGGAGACTTTTCCAAAATGTTGTCCGCTGGCCATATAGGCGAAAGCTTCCTTGGCGCGGTCGAACGGAAAGCTTTTGTCCATCACCGGCTTCATCTTATTGAGCGCGATCGCGTTCACCATCGCTTGAAGATCTTCGATCGAGCCGACGGTCGTTCCCTGCAGACGTTGCTGCTGCATCACCATGAGAGGAATGCGCGGCGGCGTCTCTGGCTCACCGGCAAGCACGCCGATGAACGCAATGGTGCCACCGATTTTCGTGGCGCGGATCGATTCGTTCAGCGTGCCGACGCCGCCGACTTCGACAACGAGATCGACGCCGCGTGCGGTTGACTGACGCGCCAGCTTGCCCCAATCGGGCGTCGTTTTGTAATTGATCGTCAGATCGGCGCCGAGCGCCTTCAGCCGCTCGATCTTTGCGTCGCTCGAGGAGGTTGCGATCACGCGCGCTCCACTCATCTTCGCAAATTGCAAAGCGAAAATGGAAACGCCGCCGGTGCCTTGCGTCAGCACTGTCTGACCCGCTTTCACGTTGCCGAGCTTGACCACGGCGCTCCACGCGGTGAGGCCGGCGCACGGTAAAGCGGCGGCCTCTTCATCGCTCAAATGATCCGGCGTCTTGACCAAAGCGTGCGCTGGAAACAGCCGATACTGCGTCAACACACCGTCAAGCGCGCCGCCGAGCCCTGTATGCATCTTCGTCTCGTCCGGCTCGCCGCCGAGCCAACCTTCAAAAAAGCTGCCGATCACGCGATCGCCAGCTTTAAGTCGCGTCACGTCCGGCGCGATCTTCTCGACGATTCCGGCGCCGTCCGAAAGCGGCACAAGCGGGAACTTCTGTCGCGATCCGTAGCCGCCTTTGACAGTCAAAAGGTCACGATAATTGAGGGTCGCAGCCTTGAGACGCACAAGCACCTCGCCGGGCCCGGGCGTCGGCATGGGCTTTTCGACGAGCGCCATCCCCTCGACGCCGTGCGGTCCCTGCAGCTCATACGCCTGCATCCGCTCCTCCTGCGACGCGCTTCAGCTTTTCGGACGCGGCGGCGCGGTTGCGATTTCAGGCGGATAGACGATTTCCTGCGTTTTGTCGGGCATCCACTGGATGACGATGCCAGTTGAATCCTTCAGCAGTCGATCTTCGGCAAACGAAAGACCTTGCGGCCGTATGAAATAAAGATCGGGATCGCCGTACGGGATGTTCATCTTGGCGAATGCTGCCTTGATCGCATCGCGATCCGTTGATCCCGCTGCTTCGAGCACGCGCTGCAAGACGCGCGCGGTTTGTGCGCCTTGGATCGCGCCTTGGCCGACCTCGATCTTGAGATTGGCTTTGTCCTTCAGCTCGTGGACAATGTTGCGCACCGAGTCGAGCTTCGCGGCGGCACTGAAGCCGGTCATCCCAAAGAGATTGCGGGTGAGCACGGCCTTGCCGATCTGGTCGCCCAGATCTTTCCAGAGCACGGTGTCGGAAAAGCCGGCGGTACCGCCGAAGAAGATCGGGTCGTTGTAGTTGAGGCTGAAACGCGCTTGGTGCAGCAATGTGCCGTCGCGCGGCGTGACAAGCCCCGCCGTCGCATCCGGCTTCAATGAACGAATGCGCAGCATCGCCGCGGTCTGATCCGCGGCCTTGAGGTCGAGCGCTATTTCGCCGGCAATGCTGAAACCAAGTTTCGGCAGACGCTCCTTCAATGCGGCATTGACGAGCTGGCCTGCCTCGTAATTGGAGTAGACCAGCATCACGTTCTTGATCGGATAGCCCTTCTCTTTGGCGAGCCAGCCGAGGAAATTCGCCATTGTCGCGGCATAGCCGCGGTCATAGGGAAAGCCGAGCGAGTAGAGGTACTCGGATTTCGAGCCGGCGGCCCACATCGACAATGTCGGCATTTTGAGCTCGTCGATCACCGGCGAGATCGCAAGCATTTGCGGACTGAGCAGGCCGCCGACGATCATCGCGACATTTTCTTCCGTCGCAAGCCGGCGCGCTTCCGTCGCGGTTCGCGCACCCTGGCTCGCATCGTCGGCGAGGATGAGCTCGATCTTCGCTCCGCCCATGCTCTTGATGCCGCCCTCGGCGTTGATCTTGTTGATCAGATATTCAAAGGCGGGTTCGGATTCTTGCGCGTAAGGCGCGAAATTGCCGCTCATCGGCTGAATGACGCCGATGCGGATCGTCTTGGTCTCGGCCGCCGAAGCCGTGGCGACGACGCCGGAGGCGGCAAGAACCGGCAGCGCAAATGCCAATAGCTTGGAGATCGGTCTCGACATGGGATCACCCGGTCCTTCTCTTTGACGCGTGTTTTCCGCCGTGCGAATTTCAGAATCAAGCGCGACCATCGTAGCTCTTCACGGCGGCCTCGCGCGGGCCCGATTGTAACCTTCCATGTCGCCGATCCTCGAGGTGAAAAACGTCACGAAATCATTCGGCGGCCTCAAGGCCGTGGACGATGTCTCGTTTGAGGTGGAACTCGGCCAAATCATCGTGATCATCGGCCCAAACGGCGCCGGCAAGACCACGCTCTTCAACCTGATCTCGGGCTTCATGCCGCCTGACGAGGGCGAGGTTGTGTTCGCGCGCGCGAGCCTCGCCGCCCGCGCGCCGCCGGCGATCGCGCGGCTCGGGCTCGTGCGCAGCTTCCAGATCATGCAGGTCTTTCCCGATATGAGCGTGCGCGATGTTGTCACCGCGGCGGCGCTGCTGCGGCTGCCGATGAATGCTGCCGCCGCTCATGCCGATGAGGTCCTCGCCGACATCGGGCTTGCTCACAAGGCCGATGCGAAGCCGCCATCGCTCTCGCTGCAAGATCGCAAGCTCCTCGAAATCGCCAAATGCATCGCGACGCGGCCGAAGCTGCTTCTCTTGGACGAAGTCATGGCGGGGCTGACGCTCGCCGAAGCAAGCACGCCGCTTGCGCTCATCCGGCGCATGCGCGAGCAGGGGATCACGTTCGTGCTTGTCGAACACGTCATGCCGATCGTCATGGACATCGCCGACCACATCATCGTCATCAATTTCGGACGCAAGGTCGCCGAGGGTTCGCCCCACGAAATCGTCAACGATCAGGCGGTGCGCGACGCCTATTTCGGCGAGGCGATCGATGCTGCGCATTGACGATCTCACCGCCGCCTATGACGGGCCGCCGGCTTTGTCGAACGTGTCGCTCAACGTCGAGAAGGGCGAAATCCTCGGCCTGCTCGGCGCCAACAACAGCGGCAAGAGCACCCTCATCAATTGCATATCCGGTTTAGTACGGCCGCTCGCCGGCCGCATCTCATTCGAAGACGCGGACATCACGCGGCTGAAACCGCACGAACGTGTCGCGAGCGGTATCGTGCAAGTGCCTGAAGGACGGCAGGTCTTTCCGCAAATGTCGGTCATCGAAAACCTGCTGCTCGGCGGCACATCGCGCGGTGCGCGTCCGCAACGAACGAGCCGGCTCGAGCAGGTCTTCGCGCTTTTCCCCCGCCTCGCCGAACGGCGGCCGCAAGCGGCTGGCACGCTCAGTGGCGGCGAACAGCAGATGCTGGCAATCGGCCGCGCATTGATGAGCGGACCACGCCTGCTCATGCTGGACGAGCCCTCCCTCGGTCTCTCGCCGCTCTTCGTGCAGATCATCTTCAAGGCACTCGCAGCACTAAACGCGCAGGGACTGACGATCCTGCTCATCGAGCAGAACTTGACGCTCACGCTCGCCTACGCCGCACGCGGTGTTGTTCTCGAGCGCGGACAGATCGCGATCGAGGGCACGCGCGAGATGCTCAAAAGCGATCCGCGCACGCGTGCTGCTTATCTCGGCCTCTAGGAGCACGCGTGGACACTCTTCTCCTGCAAACGTTGATCCAAGGCCTGCTTATTGGCGGCGCCTATGCGCTGATCGCGCTCGGCATGTGTCTGGCCTACAACGTCAGCGGCATCGTCAATTTCGCGCATGGCGATTTCCTTACGCTCGGCATGTTCATCGCCTTCGGCCTGCAAGCCGCGACGGCACTTGATCCCTACATTTCCGTGGCGATCACGCTTCCGCTTCTCGCGGTTATTGGCGCGCTCACCTATCAATATCTTTTGCGTCCCGTCGCGCGCAGCCATGCGCTCGTGATCATCCAGCTGACGCTCGGATTGTCCTTCGTATTGCAGAACGGACTTTTGATGATTTTCGGCGGGCAGCCGGTGCGCACGCCTTCGGCCATGGAAGCCTCCATTCTGGTCCTCGGCGACCTCTTTATCCGCACGCCGCAGCTCATAGCATTTTGCACGTCGCTGACACTCGCGCTGATCCTGTTCCTTGTGCTCGGCTACACGGAGATCGGCCGCCGCATCCGGGCCGTGCATCAGAATCCGCAAGCCGCCGCGCTCATGGGTATCGACGTGCCGCGCGTGCGCACGCTCACTTTCGCGGCAGGAATCGGCATTCTGGCGATTGCGGGGGCGCTGCTTTTGCCGGGCACGACGATCTGGCCGGCGCAGGGCTTGCGCTTTACCGTGATCACGCTGATGGCGCTGATTCTCGGAGGAATGACAGATTTCGCTGGCGTCTATATCGGCGCGCTTGTCATCGGGATCGCCGAAGCCGTCGGCACTGTCTACGTCGCCGGGACGACGGGCATGATTCTGCCCTACGCGATTTTCATCCTTGTTCTGCTCTTGCGTCCCAACGGCCTGTTTGGACGCGCCGCGTGACTCCGGCTTTT